>NZ_JBHIMK010000172.1:0-2610 GCF_042194085.1 Bartonella sp. MU70NMGDW | reverse complement strand
TGGAAATTTACTGTGCCATTTGGTCCAATAGCTGTAGCATCTCCACCATTAACAGAAAGCTGCCAACTCGTTTTGGTTGCCTTTTCTATATCTTTCAGCTGTCTATAAGTCACTGCTTGGTCATCTTCAGTTGCGTCTGCTACTCTCGTAATCTGTTGATTGCCAGCATCAATACCGTCTATAGTTATAGCTGGTCCTTTACCATCAGTAAACACAAAGCCATCATCACTCATAAATGCATTCCCTGTAGTAACGCTGGTCAGATTAAAAGTATCACTCAAAGCAAGTTTGATGTTATGCTTATTATTTGCACTATCTTTTTCTATCTTTAAGTTATCTTTTCCCACTCCGTTGTTATTTTTCACTGAAAAATCTACTATATTGCCTGAAGTAACATCTGTAGGATTTCCATCATTAGCAGAAAGTTTCCAGCCCCCTCCTCCTGCTATAACATCTCTCATAGCTCTCAATTGTGCAACGTTGACGGCATCAGTGTCTTGAGAACCAGCTGCAACTCCTGTAATTTGTCGTGTTAGTTTACCGTTATCCCTGCCACCAACTTCACCAACACTAAAAGCTCCTGCAGTGCTTTTCCATGCTATACCGTCTTCTGTCGAATTACCATTCAGATAAGGGTCATAACCAACAATCCCCTTAGCTCTATCAGAGAGAGAGCCCCCACCTATAGCAACACCATCATAAACCGTTACTTGTGCATTTGCACCAATAGCAACAGAATCTTCCGCTTCAGCATAGGTATGCGTACCTATAGCAATCGCATTTTCAGCTTTCGCTATTACTCTTCTTTCAGGATTAGCGGCCTCAGTTCTATCAGAAAGTCTGCTCCCTATTGCAATAGAACCTGAAGCTTGAGCTTCAGCCTCTGAGCCTATAGCAATCGCATAATTCTTTTCTGCCCTTGCCTTTGTCCCCATAGCAACGCTATTTTTACCTAATGCAGTTGCAAGCCCACCAATAGCAACCGTAGATTCCCCCGATGCTTCTGATCCCACACCCATAGCAACACTTGCTTTTCCAGCTGCAAGCGCGGAAACACCAAAAGCTTGTGCCCCCCCTGCCTTTGCTGTCGCTCCTGCACCAAATACTGTTGAATAATTACCCGTTGCAGCAGATCCACAACCGGTAGCAAAAGAATAAACACCATAAGCCTCAGGCATAGCATTTAGAGTCCCTCCAGAGCCGGCTGGTCCCATATAAGTAGCATTGTTGGTCAGAATCCCATCACCCTGCCAAGTAACCTTTTCAGTGGTCGCGCCATAAGCATTACGACCGTTTTTCCCAGTGTAACCATTGATAAATCTGTTATATTGCTCTGCTGAAGTTATAATATCAGTAGCATTCGCCTGTTGTTTGCCACCACGACCAATGACATTGTCTGCACCACAGTAATTATCATCACCAGCCAACACAACACTACCATGACTACCGTGTGCATATGAAACGCCACCACCACTTGTACTTAAATTAGTCCCTCCTGTGAATGCAAAGTTGGCAGCAAAAACCGGCGAAACACTCGATAAGAGTGTAGCCATTACCGTACTAAGAGAGACAACTTTAATTAAATTTGGTGTGGAATATTTTTTTTTCATAAGAACCTCCTCCAACAGAGTTCAACATCATTACAATGTGCGAAAACACACACGGCAAAACCCTTGTTTGCGCACTTCAAAAACCAATGAATCAAGACAAAACCCTCCCCCTACGATACCGCTATCTTTACGGCATCGCCCTAAAATCTCTGTAACAACATCAAATCTAGAAAAGTCCCCAACCCTTTTAGCTAGAGGGATTCAAGCTAAAAAATAAATAAAAACACAAGACTTTGAAAATATACCGTAATCTCCATTTAAAAATACTGCGGTTTATCTCTTAACAAAATAGTTTCACTAAAGAGCAATTCTACTTTTCAAATAAAGCGCATCAGCAAAATGGCAAGAGTGTAAAAAATAATTTTTTATAAATTTGTAAAAATACTTCTCAATAAAATAGCTGTTCTTATAAACACAAATTTATGATTTTTTTAACTTATAGCACAATGTAATAGATAACGATTATCATGATAATCTCACTCTTTGTTGCGAGATAATCTGTTTCAATGTATAATGCATACCTTTGAAAGAAATCTTTCTTAATATAATGATGCACGCTCTGTAAAAAGTTCCAACGTGCTCATCTTGTCCTCTTCATAAAAAGACAAAAGTGCTATAAATGATCTTTCGTTCTTCTCGCGTATATGTCTGTTACCCTTCTATAGGAACAAAACATCGTCATTGTATTTTCACTGTTGTCAGTATCTTTTCCCTCAACCAACAAATATTTCAGGAATGACACTATGTTAGCTTCTTTTTGAATCAATTTTGTTGGTATTGCTACCCGTCGTTCTTTTTATGAACTGCTTTATTTTTAATCAGAACAATATATTGATTTATAATGATAGCTTCTCGTTTTTCAGGTTGAATAAAAGACTCGAAGATCGTGAGATTTTCACATTCCAAACTTGGTTATACAGCAGAAAATCAAAAAAGTTTTATTTTTTAAAAAGGCTGTTCATTCGTATCTTATGACGTTTCTAGATGTGCTTTTCAGTTT
>NZ_JBHIMK010000171.1:0-2629 GCF_042194085.1 Bartonella sp. MU70NMGDW | reverse complement strand
GCAGCAGATCTATCACACGCCTTTGCTGCTTTGGAAAATTCATTTTTTAATACATCATCGACGCGAAAGGTAAATGTTGTCTCAGCCATTTTACGACTACTTAATGTGTTATAATGTAATTCTAATGTAATACATTTTTACTATTTCTTCAATAGCTACTGTTAGAATAGATATCTTATATCTATTTTGCATTTTCATAGGGTTGAAAGAGGCGCCCATGCCAAACCCTCAGCACAGCACGTGTAATGCCCTGCGCATGCGTAAAAGAACACATCATTTAAAATCCTATAACGTTGCGTCATAGGACAGATTGTGCTATCTCTAGGGTGATGAGCTTGAGAAAGCCTTGTCCGTCCTTACGTGACAAGGTTTTCTTTTTATGCTGCGTCGCTTTGACGTTGCTGTTTCGCTTGCTCGATTACATTGATAAGATCTGATTGTAACCAACGCGATAAAAAACCAAATTTTAAAGGTTTTGGGAGAGAGCCATTGGTTACATGACGGCGGAATGTTGAGACACTCATATGAAGCAATTTTGCACTTTCACGGTCTGTCAAAAGAATATCATTTTCTGTCATACTAAAATCCTTTCTATCAAAAAATGGTAACAAATCATAACTATTTATTAACCACATTTTGGTTCATTTAGAAAGATGTTTTATTCATAGAAAACAATATTTTATTATACAATTTCTGATGTGATACGTTATGAGTCTTATTGAGAGAGAATGAGAGAAAAGAGAGCTAAAGTTATCCACAGATCATGGGGTTATGCACCCCATATCTTAAGATTTACCCGTGACATAAGCCGCCCATTTATCCATATAGACACGGCGCTGTTCTAGATAATCAGTACGACGATAGGCACGCTCTACTTTACCCCCGACCGTATGACTTAGAATGGTTTCAGCGACCTCATAAGGGGCATCGGTTGTTTCAGCGAGCCAATTGCGTAAACTAGAGCGAAAACCATGGGGGCAGGCTTCAATTTTATTTTTTCTCATATACGTAGCCATACATTTCTCAGCGAGGGGACCACGACCTCTAGCAGAAAAAAAGAAATCATTACGAGAGAGCAAGCGCGCTTGTTTTAGAATTTCTAATGCTTCTGTTGATAGAGGCACGCGAAATTCTGTTGTAGCATCACGCCTTCCTTTCATATTCTCAGCAGGAATGGTCCATATATCCTCCTCAACTTGATCTTTATGAATATGACGTAAAGGATTGGTACGAACGCCTGTCAGAATAAGCAAACGCAAAGCCAGTTGTGTTATGGTTGATGCTTCACAGAGTGTTTTATAAAAAGCCGGCACATCTTTCCAATCCATGGCTGGTAAATTTTGGACTTTATGGCGTTGTTTACCTAAGAGCGCGCGTGCTTTTTCTGTTGCTTGTAAATCAACATCCAATCCTAATGCAGCCGCATGTTTAAGACAAAGGTTGAGACGAATAAGAGCTCTATTAGCTGTTCCAGCTTTTGTATGCCAAATAGGGGCAAGCGTATTGCGTATCTCTGTTTGTGTAATCTCAGAAACGGGAAGACAGCCTAGTTTAGGGAGAATATGAAGGCGTAATGGTAAAAACCAATCCCCATCTTTACCATCATTTTTTAATTCAGCTTTACGACTTTCAAAAGCATCTAGTGCAATATCTTTTAAATAATGGAGATTACTTATTGCTTCACGCTTTTGTTTTTCACGTTCTTTAATAGGGTCACGCCCTTCACGAAGAACAGAACGCCACCCAGTTGCCAATTCACGGGCTTGTTTTAAAGAGACATCTCTTAATGCACCCAAGCCCATTTCGCGGCGCCGACCATGAATGGTATAACGGTAAATCCATTGAGCACCTCCATCTTTACGCTTATGAAGTAACAAGCCGGCACCATCATTATATTTGCCAGCCCCCAATGTTGCGACAGCCCTTGCATTAAGACGGTTCATAAGAGCCATTTTTAGTCCTTTCTTATACAAATTTGATCCACACGCTCATCCCACTTGTTATGTGCAAATAGTGGTTTTGATTGATTCAAGATAAACAGATTTGAAATGAGAGAATCTTACGTTATTCGGGACTCTCACTCAACATACAAAACAGTGAATTATCATTATAAATCAATGTCTTGTACGATGATTACGGGTTTTAATGTGGATTTACGTCCTTTTGGTAGAGGATAATGGCAAAAGTCTTTTTGACCAGTTCTTGGGATATAGAGCGTATAGCCCCTTATCTTGAAGAAATCATTGCATCTTTTAGAGAGTATGTAGAGCGTTTCAAACATGAAATTACGTTGCAAGAACTCATTGAATCTATTTGCAGTGGTAAGAAACAGTTATGGCTTGTTTTGGATGATGAAGAGCGCTTTTTAGCGGTCGTCACGACCCAGATACAACAGACAGTTTTAGGAAAGAAACGCGCTCTGATTTGTGAATGTAGTGGGAAAGGCGTTCTTGATCAAGTTGACAATTTGCAAGTTGTAGAGGATTGGGCGCGTGAGAATGGCGCTTTTGAAATGGAGATCTTGGGTCGTTTGGGTTGGAAACGTGCACTGAACAAGCAAGGTTACAGCATAGATATGCTTTATTACAGGAAGGAATTGTGAAATGGGGAGCAAGACACCAGCAACAAC
>NZ_JBHIMK010000170.1:0-2639 GCF_042194085.1 Bartonella sp. MU70NMGDW | reverse complement strand
ATAAGCTCCATAGCTGTAGGTTTGATTTCACAATCATTCGTTTTTTCCACTAATTCCGTTTGTGTGGTACTTAGTTCACTCATCTTGATTTCCTCCATTGCACGCAACTCACCCATGGCGTGAATCACGCATGTTTTAAAAAGTTGTTTGTGGGGTTAGAAAGAGACCAGATTGATTATTGAATATTAGTCTCTAGAATGGCGAATATAAATATTCCCACATATAACCGCCCTTCCGAAAATACGAGTGTTTCCACAAATTTTAGCGTCACCGTGTACTTCCATACTTCCGGAAATTCGAGCATTATCGTAAATTGTAGCGTTATATTCAATATGAGAATATCCATCAACTTTCGCATTTCCGCGAACGACAGCTCCTATAGATTAACGGCATTCTCACAAACAACAGCATTGCCATGGACAATGCTGGCAGTATTGGTTCAAGTGGTGATGGGGTTGTGCGCTCAATGTGAGCGGTGATATGAGCAATAGCGGGCTGATTTATGCCAAGAAATCTGCCATTTTCTCCTTGGATGGAGCTTTTAATGCTGGTTTTGAAACTGGAAGATTATCAGCCGGAGTATTAGAAAACTTTGCTGGAGGAGCTGGAGTAGTCAAGGGAGGCATAAAGCTTGGCGAAAAGGCTGTGATCAAGTTCAATGCTAGGAAAGATTTTGCTCAATTCGCTTCCAAGAAAAATCTTGCCAAACTTGCAGCGAAGAAAGAACTAACTAAACTTGCTGCTAAAGAAAAAAAGCTTTGGTTAAAAAAGAAACCCACTAAATTTACCGATAGAAAATTTGGACAGACAAACAAAGCCTATCAGAGAGACGATTTGTTTGATCCTCATGCAAGGGTTAAATGGAAAGAAAATAAAAAAGAAGTGTGGGGCACTAATATTGATAGAATGAAAGCAAGAAGAGCACCTATGGGGTTTGATGGCAAGCCTGTTGAGTTGCATCATCTATCGCAAACCCCTGATGGACCCTTAGCAGAAATGAGCCATAAATTTCATAACAAATATACTTCTGTTATTCATGCTAATCCAAAAACACATCAATCGCTCATAGATAGAAAAAAGTTTGAGAAGCAGAGAGAGGAATATTGGTATAAACTTGGTAATGGGTATGGAGAACAAGAAAACAGTAGTTTAGGAGGAATAATCAATATGAAATGGGGCATTATAGGTCTAAATTTTGACAGATGGAGACAGGAGCATCGGCAGTAATGCTCTACGGTTGATGAAAAGAAACTTATAGAATAATTGATGGAGCATAATTGATGAAACCCTATACCTTAGATGATGTTATACAATTAGTTGATAAATATAATGGTGATATTATCAATTTTGGTACTGAAGATGACGCAGTTGATGATCTCGTGATTGAAAGGGCGGAGAAAGCTCTCGGTTTACAATTCACATCGTCTTACAAGAGTTTTTTGAAACATTATAAAGGTGGGGACATTGGTGGTGATGAAATCTATAGTCTTTATGAGTATCCTATAGGTGTTTCTGTTAATGACATTGTTTTTCAGAACTTAAATGATAGAAAAGATGGTTTTGCAACACCAGAACAGCTTGTTGTTAGTACAACAGACTTTGGTGAAACCTTTTATTTTGATTATACGCAGTTTAGGGATGGAGAATGTCCAATCTATGTCATGCTTTCATCTGAAAATTGCGAATATTACGCTAGCAATTTTTATGAATTCCTATGCAAAAGAATTAAAGTACACGCGGGAGAAGAGATACCTGATGGTGATCAACCGATTGAAAAGATTGAGAACACTCCCACTCCGCAACCTATACCTTTTTACAAGAGTTTTTGGAAAAAACTATGGAAGAGGTCAAATTGATAGAGGAAATATGGAGCGTTTATAACGCACGTTTTGAGGTTCATCCATGAAAACCTATACTTTAGATGATGTTGCAGTATTAATTGATAAAGTGAATAAATATGATGATGAGATTATCAATTTTGGTACTGCAGAGGATGCAGTTAGTGATGTACGGATTAAAGAGGCAGAAAAAACTCTCGGTTTACAGTTTACAACTTCTTATAAGGATTTTTTAAAAAATTATAAGGGAGGAGAAATTGGAGGTGATGAAATATTTAGCATTTATAACGCAAGTTTTGATAAGTGTCCTGCTGGTGATATTGTTTTCTATCATTTGACGGATATAAAAAATGGTTTCGCAAAACCAAATCAGCTTGCCGTGAATAGAACTGATTTTGGTGAAACATTTTATTTTGATTACTCTCAATTTCGGGATGGTGAATGCCCACTTTATGTCATGCTTCCATCTGAAGATTGCGAATATTACGCAAGTAATTTTTATGAATTCCTTTGCAAAAGAATTAAAGAAAGCGTGGGAGCTGAGATACCTGATGGTGACCAACCAATTGAAAAGATTGAGAACACTCCCACTCCGAAACCTATCCCTCTTTACAAGAGTTTTTGGAAAAAACTATGGAAGAGGTGAAATTGATAGGGGAAATATGGAGCGTTTATAACGCAAGTTTTGAAGGTTTTGAGGGTTCCTTTTCCCCCCCTTATATATTTTTTTCAATCAAAAATAAAATAATACATATAAGAAGCACCCCCAAAGCCCCCCAAAACTAATGATGGGGAGTGCTT
>NZ_JBHIMK010000017.1:24655-28928 GCF_042194085.1 Bartonella sp. MU70NMGDW | reverse complement strand
TCATAAATCTGTTATTGCGCGTATCAATGAGCGCATGAACAAAGGACATGCTGAAAAACTTATTGGGCAGATTACACAAATAATGACACAAGCCAATATGACGCTTGATCAAGTTGAGCGTATTGCTGTCAATATTGGACCTGGATCATTTACTGGTGTACGTGTCGGTGTTGCAACAGCGCGCGCTTTGGCATTAGCACTTGAAATACCTGCTGTTGGAGTGAGTGCTCTTGAAGCGTTAGCAGCACAAGTAATAAACAGTAAAAGTACAGCATCAGCAATTACTGTTGTCATTGAAGCAGGGAGAGAGATGTTCTACCATCAAAATTTTCATAATGATCTCACACCTTTAGGAGCGCCGGGATTAAAAACAATTGAAAATATCCTCGAAGATTTGCCAAAAAAAACCCGACTGACTGGCCCAGCTGCTGATGCCGTTGTGGAGCATATTAAAAGCCATAAAATAAACGAAAAAATTGTCCTAGAAAAAATCCCCTGCGAAGCGGCTGATATTGTAAACTATGCTTATCTTGCTGCAAACAAACAATCAAAAAATTCGCCTCGCCCACTCTATCTACGCAGCGCTGATGCAAAACAACAAACCAATTTTGTTTTACCACAAAAAAAATAATGCCCAAATTTTCATTGACAAAAAAGATTTTTGGAATTGCTCCGCTACAAGTTAATGATAGTGCTCCTCTTCATCAAATTCATCAACATTGTTTTACCCCGTCTTGGGGAAAAGAAGCTTTTGATAATTTCTTAACAGATCACTCTATCTTCGGATACAAAGTTTTTCTCATCGATCGCTCTGATCAAATTTTAGGCTTTTGCCTATGCCGTCTCATCCTTGATGAAGCAGAAATTATCACGATTGCTGTTCACCCTCATTATCGTCAACAAGGAATTGGTACCTTTCTGATCGAAAGAACAGTTCACCATCTTCACGACAAAGGCGCTATAAAATTATTCTTGGAAGTAGAAGCCACAAACCTTTCTGCTTTGAACCTTTATCAACGCTTTGAATTTCAAAAAATTTCTGAACGTCTTGCCTACTACCCGTCAAAAAATGGTCGTGGTGATGCAATTATCATGCAAAAAACTTTTAAGTAAATAGATTGAGATTTGTGTAAAAAACATTTACACATGCACCATGAATAAAGTAAATCCTAAAAATACACCTCCTGTTGCTCCGAAAAAGGTTTTTATCAAAACCTATGGATGTCAAATGAATGTTTATGATAGCCAACGGATGACTGATAGCCTCAGTTCGCAAGGCTATGTAACAACACAATTTCCCAATGATGCCGATCTTATTCTTGTTAATACCTGTCATATTCGTGAAAAAGCAGCAGAAAAACTTTATTCTGATCTCGGTCGTTTGCGCGTTATGCGTCAAGAGCGCACACCTGATAAACCCCTGATGGTTGGTGTAACGGGTTGCGTTGCACAAGCTGAGGGAAGTGAGATCTTGCGCCGTGCTCCAACAGTGGATCTTGTTATTGGTCCGCAAATGTATCATCGCTTGCCAGAATTGTTAGAGAAGGCCAAACAAGGAAAAAAAATTATCGAAACAGACTATGCTGTTGAAGATAAATTTGCTCATTTGCCACCCCATAATAAACATGCAGTAAGAAAACGAGGTGTTAGCGCATTTTTAACAGTACAGGAAGGTTGCGATAAATTTTGCACTTTTTGTGTTGTGCCCTATACACGCGGTGCCGAAATATCACGATCCGTTGAGCAAATTACTGAAGAAGCCCTTCAACTCATCGAAGCGGGTGTCAAAGAAATTACACTGCTTGGACAAAATGTCAATGGTTGGCATGGACAAAGTGCTGATGGCAAAACTTGGCGTCTTGGCGATCTTCTTTATCATCTTGCAAAACTCGATGGTTTAAAGCGTTTGCGTTACACAACCAGCCACCCACGTGATATGGATGATAGCCTTATTGCCGCGCATCGAGATCTTGATATGTTAATGCCTTACCTCCATCTTCCTGTTCAATCAGGTTCAGATCGCATCTTAAAAGCTATGAACCGCCAACACAAAAGCTCTCATTATCTTCATCTTATCGAAAAAATTCGAACCGCACGGCCAGACATTGCCTTTTCAGGCGATTTCATTGTAGGATTTCCAGGAGAAACAGATGAAGACTTTGAAGAAACCATTAAACTTATTCAACAAGTACAGTACAGTTCAGCTTATTCTTTTAAATATTCTCCCCGTCCTGGAACAGTGGGAGCCACAATGAAAAATTATGTTGATGAATCTGTAAAAGATGCCCGCCTTCAACAGTTACAAGTCCTTCTCCTTGAACAACAAAATGCGTTTTTGCGTTCTAAAATTGGTCAAAAAACTAACGTTCTCATCGAAAAACCTGGACGTCACTCAGGGCAAATGGTAGGACGTTCCCCTTGGCTTTTACCTGTTGTCGTAGATACAGAAGCCTCTACAGGTAGCGTAATAGAAATTCATATTAAAAATGCAAGCTCAAACAGTTTTGTTGGTGAAATGACAAATAGATAAACATACCTCTAAAACCTTGTTCACAATAAATATTTTGGAAAACTCTTTTATTTTAAAAGAAAATGATTACATCTAAAACGTGCACTTTTCTAAAAAATTGTCTTTTATAAAATTTACTTAACAAAACGTGCAATATTTATGTAGATATGGAGAATAGGCTGAAAGCTTCAACCGAAAAAATAAAGCGTATTAAAGAAAAAGTAAATATGTCCCTTGAAAAGGCTGATAACTTGAAACAAACAAGCGCTTCAGATCCGAGCCAAGTTGTTTTGATTTTCGAAAATAATAAATATGCAAAAGCAGTTTTTGGTAAATTTGACGAAAATCTCGCTTATATCGAAAAAAAACTTGAACTTAGTATTCATCCGCGTGGTAATGAAGTCTTAATCCGTGGAAGTATTTCTGTTATAAAACGTGCGCAATATGTATTGCAGCAACTTTATGAACGTGCCCAAACACATCAAGAGCTCACTTTATCAGATATAAAAGGAGCACTTGCTATGGCAAATATACCAAAGAAGCAGAAAGAAGACACAATAACATACAAATCTGCAACGAAACGTATACCAGCACGGTTGAGTACCCATAAAAAAATAATTCATGCAAGAACTCCAACACAAGATGCTTACATACGCGCTATGGAGCATACTGAGCTTGTATTTGGTGTAGGACCAGCAGGAACAGGCAAAACGTATCTTGCTGTTGCTCATGCTGCAATGCTTCTAGAACGTGGTATCATTGAGCGAATTATTCTCTCACGTCCGGCTGTTGAAGCTGGAGAACATCTTGGTTTTCTTCCCGGTGATCTCAAAGAAAAAGTCGACCCATATTTACGACCACTTTATGATGCTCTTTATGATATGATGCCCGCTGAAAAAATAGAACGCATTTTAGCTTCTGGTGTCATAGAAATTGCTCCTCTTGCCTTTATGCGCGGACGAACACTTGCCCATGCTGCTGTTATTCTTGATGAGGCACAAAATACTACGCCCATGCAAATGAAGATGTTCCTCACACGTCTTGGTGAAGGGACACGTATGATTGTTACCGGTGACGTAAGCCAAATTGATTTGCCTACAGGGCAAAAATCAGGTCTCATTGAAGCAATTCGCATTCTTTCAAATGTAGAAAATATTGCAATTGTACATTTTGATGAAGAAGATGTTATACGCCATCCACTTGTTGCTGCTATCGTTCGTGCTTATGATCGTGATTCCGAAATACAAAATAAAAAAAAATCATTCGCATGCGATGCATTAAAAAATGAATTTGATTCATCATGATTATTATTGATATAATGGTCAAAAGCGCAGGGTGGAATGATGAGAAAATGCTTTATAATATCACTGAAAAAGCATTAATGACGACTATGCATCATGTTTCATTGGAAAATGTTGTAAGCGAGATTAGCCTGCTTTTTACGGATGATAAACATATGGCACAAATCAATGCACAATGGCGCAACAAAAACAAATCTACTAATGTATTATCCTTTCCTGCTTTTCCACTTAAAGCTGGAAATCCTCCTGGTCCCATGCTCGGTGATATTATTATTGCGCGAGAGACTGTTGTTCTCGAAGCAGAAAAACAAGGAAAAACATTTCAAGACCATTTAACGCATATGATTGTTCATGGTATCTTGCATCTGCTTGGCTATGACCATGAAACTGATAATGAAGCATATCAAATGGAAAAGCTCGAAAGAGAAATTCTGCAAAAGCTTTCCATAAAAGATCCTTACGC
>NZ_JBHIMK010000017.1:0-24555 GCF_042194085.1 Bartonella sp. MU70NMGDW | reverse complement strand
GTTGGTGATATCGAAGATGAACATGATAATGTCGACAATGCTATCGTACGTGAACCAAACAATAAATGGCTCGTTGATGCAAGAACTGAACTAGAAGATGTGGAGAAAGCTCTTGGTCCTGATTTTATCGTAGGGGAATATGGTGATGATGTTGATACGATTGGTGGTTTGATCGTCTCCATTCTTGATCGCATTCCTGCCAAAGGTGAAATTGTCGAAGCTGTACCTGGTTATAGATTTCGTATTTTAGAAGCTGATAAACGCCGGATTAAGCGATTGCGTATTTTTCGCATTCCAAAAAATGAGAATCTTGAGAACAATGTCATCCCTAAAGAATAGTCCAGCGTTTTTAAACAATTTTATCGTTTTTTTGTCCTCTGTTACCGGTTGGAAGCGCCAAGCATGGATATTTCTCTGTGGTGCTCTTACTTCTTTTGCACTTCCACCCTTTTATTTGACACCTCTTTGCTTTTTAACTTTCCCTCTCTTTATTGTTTTGCTGGACTCAATACGGGACGCAAAAAACAATAAAAAACATTTTTTTACTTACGCTTTAAGCTGTGGAACCTTTGGTTTTAGTTATTTTATTTGCGGACTTTGGTGGCTATGCAATGCTTTGTTAACAGATCCAGATTCTTTTGGTTGGGCAGTCCCATTAGCCATTTTAGTTCCTCCACTCTACCTTTCTCTTTATTGGTTTTTTTCTGGTTTCATTGTCGGTTTATTATGGACAAAAGGAATAGCACGCTTTTTTGTTTTAGCCTTTGCATTAGGATTGTCCGAGTGGTTGCGTGCGTTTTTATTCACAGGATTTCCATGGAATGCTCTTGGCTATACAGCCATGCCAACCCCAATGTTCATGCAATCTGATGCAATCGTGGGACTTTACGGAATGAATATTCTTGCTGTCTTAGCCTACAGTTTGCCAACTGTTTTATTAACAAATGAAAAAAAGAAAGTGGCACTCTCTCTTTGCTTATCACTTATATTCATTCACAGTGGTTTTGGGTTTTATCGTCTTCATACTATAGAAAACACAGCTAAAAATCAAAAAAGTTCTTATTGGGTGCGCATTGTTCAACCTTCCATCCAACAAAATATAAAATTGCGTGATAATACACGAGAAGCTATGTTGGAAGCGCACATGAATCTAAGTGCAATGCCAACAACCGATCAAAATTCAGAACCCGATTTTATCGTATGGCCCGAAGCTTCCGTTCCTTACCTTCTCTATGATAACTCATCTATCACAATGCGCATTGCCTCTCTTTTAAAACCTAAACAATGGGCTATTATCGGAGCAATACGAGCCAGCAATGATCTACCTCATTCCCAAACACAATATTTTAATACAATTGCAGTCATTAATGCTCAAGGTAATATTTTAAATACTTCCGATAAACTTCATTTGGTTCCTTTTGGTGAATATCTTCCTTATCAGAATTTATTGAAAAAAATTGGATTGCGTACCCTTGCCGATAATATTGGTGGATATAGTGCTGCAAGTGTGCGCAAAATTGTTACAATGCCAAACGGATTTTCTTATCTACCCTTGATTTGTTATGAAGCAATATTTCCTCATGAAATGACTTTTAAAGGCTCCCCGCCTCAAGCAATTATTAATATTACAAATGATGCATGGTTTGGTGTAACACCAGGACCCTATCAACATCTTCAACAAGCACAACTTCGTGCCGTTGAACTCGGAATCCCCCTCATACGAGCAGCCAATAACGGAATATCAGCTGTTATTGATTCTTATGGACGAATCGTTGTAGCTCTTCAACAAAATGCTGTGGGCATTATTGATTCACAAGTTCCATCATCCATTACCCCTATAGGAAGCAATGAATACAGAACTTTCTCTACTTTTATCTTATTCATCCTTATGCTATTGTGTCGTGTTGGTTTTGGTTCTACAAAACAGCTTAAATGATTCAAGTGCCCTTTGTACGGTATTATGTTGCGTTTACCAGTAATATTGGGAAAAAATATTACATATTATTTTAATTATATGATAAATCAGCTGCGCATAAATATGATGTTGGTTTAGAGTAAAAGTGCTGGAAATAAAGAGTTGCATTATGACCGAAACTAGAAAAAAACCTGACCCTATAGATATCTATGTTGGAACTCGTATCCGCTTACGTCGTAATATTTTAGGACTCACTCAAGAGAAACTAGGTGAAAAATTAGGAATTACTTTTCAGCAAATCCAAAAATATGAAAAAGGAACAAACCGTATTGGTGCCAGTCGTCTTCAAGCGATAGCGGAAATTATGGATGTTCCTGTTTCTTACTTTTTTGATAAAGGTATTACCTCCCAACAAGTAGAGGGTTTTTCTGAAAATGATCACAATTTTATAGACTTTTGTTCTAGCAGCGAAGGGATTCAGCTCATGCGCGCTTTTACAAATATATCTGATGCTAAAGTGCGTCGAAAAATTATTGATTTGGCAAAAGCACTTTCTGAGGAAGATTTGACAAATAAGCTATAAATTTAAATTATATCTTTTCTCTTTTATTCATATAAATTTTCATTGACGATTTGCTGTAGAATTAGCAGATCGTGACAACTTTAGTAAGCAATTAATTAAATCGTTGATTTTCTTTTTTGAAGGAGTTCCTATGCCGCATCAAGATTATCTTTTTACGAGCGAATCGGTATCGGAAGGACATCCTGATAAAATTTGTGATCGTATTTCCGATGAAATCGTTGATATGATCTATAAAGAAGCTGAAAAGACTGGTACTGATCCATGGTTAATACGCGTTGCCTGTGAAACTCTCGTCAGTGTCAACCGTGTTGTTATCGCTGGTGAAGTGCGTGTCCCCGATACGCTATTAAAAAAAGATAAAAATAAAGAATTTATCTATGATGAAACTGGCTTTCCACTCATTAATCCTACGCGTTTTCGTACAGCAGCGCGCCGTGCTATTCGGACCATTGGCTATGAACAAGCAGGATTCCATTGGAAAACTGTTAAAATTGATGTTCTTTTGCGCCCTCAATCAGCTGACATAGCAAGAGGGGTTGATAATGCTACGGATCGGCATGGTGAAGAAGGAGCAGGTGATCAAGGCATCATGTTTGGATATGCTTGCCGTGAAACACCTGATTTCATGCCTGCGCCAATTTATTATGCGCATAAAATTCTCAAACTTCTTGCCGCAGCCCGTCATAAAGGAGAGGGAGAAGCTGGAAAATTAGGACCAGATGCTAAAAGCCAAATAACCATACGCTATAAAAATGGAAAACCGATAGAGGTCACATCCATTGTTCTTTCAACTCAGCACCTCGATGAAAGCTGGGATTCCAACAAGGTACGTACAGTGGTTGAACCTTACATTCGTCAAGCTTTACATGACATTCCCATTGCAGCTCAATGCAGTTGGTATATTAACCCAACAGGAAAATTTGTCATTGGTGGTCCTCAAA
The DNA here is from genome assembly GCF_042194085.1 of Bartonella sp. MU70NMGDW. Classification (NCBI taxonomy): domain Bacteria; kingdom Pseudomonadati; phylum Pseudomonadota; class Alphaproteobacteria; order Hyphomicrobiales; family Bartonellaceae; genus Bartonella; species Bartonella sp. MU70NMGDW. Next base: position 21,116 of record NZ_JBHIMK010000017.1, on the reverse strand, counting down.
GCGATGCCGGATTAACAGGACGCAAAATTATTGTGGATACTTATGGAGGCGCAGCACCCCATGGAGGCGGTGCTTTTTCAGGAAAAGATACAACAAAAGTTGATCGTTCTGCAGCCTATGCGGCACGCTATCTGGCTAAAAATATTGTTGCGGCTCATTTAGCAGAGCGATGCACCATTCAACTCTCTTATGCAATTGGTATTGCACAACCTTTATCTATTTATCTTAATCTTCATGGAACAGGAAAAGTCGATGAAAAAGTTATTGAAGAAGCCATTCGCAAAATAATGGACCTTTCACCTACCGGCATTCGAAAACATCTTGACCTCAATAAACCTATTTATGCGAAAACAGCTGCCTATGGTCATTTTGGGCGAAAACCAAAACACGATGGTTCGTTTTCATGGGAAAAAACTGATCTCGTGAAAACCCTTCAAACAATGATCCAAATTCCATGATTAAATATAATACACGCAAGAGTGAAGCATTTTTTGGACGCCGACAAGGAAAACGATTACGAAACTGTCAGCTTATCCGTATAAAAACGCTTCTCCCAACTCTTAACATTGATTTAAATGTCCCTCCTCCCTCAAACCTTACATCCTTATTTTCAAGCAAAGTAAGAGAAATTCGACTTGAAATCGGCTTTGGTGGAGGTGAACATTTACTTCATGAAATGGAATATTTTCCACAAACCGGTTTTATTGGCATCGAGCCCTTCATTAATGGCATGGCAAAAATGTTAATGTCTCTTGAACAGCATGCACAGCATCAAAATCATCTCCGACTCTATGATGATGATGCTACACGCCTCCTTGATTGGCTCCCAAATGCATCACTCGATGGAATAGACCTTTTCTACCCTGATCCATGGCCTAAAAAAAAGCATTGGAAACGACGCTTCATCAACATAAAAAATCTTAATCGTTTTGCGCGCGTTCTTAAAACAGGCAAAAAATTCCGCTTTGCTAGCGATATAGACAGTTATGTAAACTGGACTTTGTACCATTGTGCACAACATGATCACTTTGAATGGAAAGCAGAAAGCCCTCAAGACTGGAAACTCCCTTATCCACTATGGAAAGGAACCCGCTATGAAGCAAAAGCTTTACGCGAAGGACGAACACCTGCCTATCTTACCTTTATCAAGAAATAAATGATCAAGCGCTTTTCTCATAAACAACTTGAAAAATTTTGAATTTAAGAGTATCAATAGTTAAATTCTTGGTCTTATGATGAAGGGTGGGCCGTTGGACCCGCTCTTTTTTAATATCATAAAACTGATGAAACCAACTTGGATAAAATGTATGAACGAAGCTGAAAAAATAAGCAATCTTGACGAACCACGCCTGTTTGAAGAAGATGGTATCGAAGCACAGGTTGCTGCTCTTGTCATACCACTACTTAAACCTTTAGGTTTTCGTTTGGTTCGTGTGAAACTTCTTGGTCAAAATGGTTTAACACTTCAAATTATGGTTGAACGTGCCGATGGTTCTATGACCGTAGAAGATTGTGAAACTGTTAGTCGAACTGTTTCCCCCCTCCTTGATGTACAAAATGTTATTGAACGCAAATATCATTTAGAAATCTCATCACCTGGAATTGATCGTCCATTGGTAAGAAAATCTGACTTTTTTCATTGGCAAGGGCATCTTGCAAAAATTGAAACCAAAATAACAATTGATGGGCGCCGAAAATTTCGCGGGACACTTACAAATATCACGCAAGATGGATTTATTTTAAACACTGATAAAGCTGCTTATGGAGAAGCCATGTATACCCCTATTTCCTTTTGTGATATCATAAATGCGCATTTAGTGCTTACCGATGAGCTTATTCGCGATGCATTGAAAAAAAATAAAGAGTTAGGTCAACAATTCATTGCTGAAGAGAAAGCTAACGACTCTATACAGACGCTCAATTTCAAAAAATAATATCACTGGGAAATACCCATCGTGTGGCACAAAGAAGGAGAAAATTGATGGCTACAAGCGCTAACAGGCTTGAGATTCTGCAAATTGCAGATGCTGTTGCACGTGAAAAGTCAATCGACCGTGAAATTGTCATTTCTGCGATGGCTGATGCTATTCAAAAAGCAGCACGTTCTCGTTATGGTCAAGAAACAAATATCCGTGCTGAAATCAATTCTAAAACAGGTGAAATTAAATTACAGCGCCTGCTTAAAATCGTTGATGTCGTTGAAGACTATACAACGGAAATTACTTTGTCTGATGCTCTTAAACATCAAGCAGAAGCAAAAATTGGTGATTTTTTTGCTGATCTTTTACCTCCTATGGATTTTGGACGTATCGCAGCACAATCTGCTAAACAGGTTATTGTACAAAAAGTACGCGACGCAGAGCGTGATCAGCAATATGAAGAATTCAAAAATAAAGTTGGTGAAATTATTTCTGGTACAGTTAAGCGTGTGGAATATGGTAATGTTATCGTTGATCTCGGACGTGGTGAAGCTATTGTGCGCCGTGATGAATTAATTCCTCGTGAATCATTCCGCTATGGAGATCGTATTCGTGCTTTTGTCAATGATGTACACCGTGAAACGCGTGGTCCGCAAATTTTCCTTTCACGCACACATCCCCAATTTATGGTAAAACTTTTCACTATGGAAGTGCCAGAAATTTATGATGGTATTATAGAAATCAAATCTGTTGCTCGTGATCCAGGTTCACGGGCTAAAATCGCCGTTGTTTCACGCGATGGTTCCATTGATCCTGTTGGAGCATGCGTTGGAATGCGAGGAAGTCGTGTACAAGCTGTTGTTGCTGAATTACAAGGCGAAAAAATTGATATTATTCCTTGGTCGCCTGATGCGGCAACATTTGTCGTTAATGCACTGCAACCTGCTGAAGTTTCTAAAATCATCCTTGATGAAGATGCTGAACGGATTGAAGTTATTGTGCCAGATGATCAACTTAGCCTTGCTATTGGACGACGTGGACAAAATGTTCGCTTGGCTTCGCAACTAACAGGATGGAACATTGATATTTTAACGGAAAAGGAAGAATCTGAAAATCGTCAAAAAGAATTTACTGAACGGAGTAAATTGTTTATGGAAGCCTTAGAGGTTGACGAAATGATCGGACAAGTTATGGCATCAGAGGGTTTTTCTTCTATTGAAGAAATCGCCTATATTGATCTTGAAGAGATCGCTTCTATTGATGGTTTTGACCATGATACCGCCGCTGAAATCCAAAGTCGTGCCCGAGAATATCTTGATCATCAAGAAAAAGAACTCGATGAAAAACGCAAAAAGCTCGGAGTTTCTGACGAATTGCGAACACTTCCTGGAATGACAAGTGCTATGTTGGTTGCTGTAGGTGAGGATGGTGTAAAAACAATAGAAGACTTTGCTGGCTATGCCGTTGATGATTTAGCTGGTTGGAGAGAACGCAAAGAAGGTCAAACACAGAATTTTTCTGGTATTTTAACCCCTTTTGACATTACACGCGCGGATGCAGAAGCTATGGTTTTAGCCGCACGTGTACAAGCAGGCTGGATAGACCAAGCTGATCTTGTTACAGAAAATCCTGTAGAAGATGAAAATTCTGCAGAAAATGAAAAAACAGATGATTTGGATGTGGATACACTTTAAATGAATGAACGGACTTGCATTGTGACCAGAAAAAATGCTTCAGCACAAACGCTGATCCGTTTTGTTATTGGTCCCAATAACCAAATTGTTCCTGATCTTAAAGCGAATTTACCAGGGCGTGGCGTTTGGATTTCTGCCCATCACGCTATTATTGAGAAAGCAATCAAACAGAAAGCTTTTCATAGAAATTTTAAAACAGATGTTGAGGTTGCGCCAAATCTTGTGCATGTTGTTGATACGCTTTTACTAAAAGCCGCTCTTTCAAGCCTTTCCATGGCACGAAAAGCGGGAGCAATTGTTATGGGAGCAACAAAGGTTGATGCTGCTATCCGATCTGGTAAAGTTATTCTTGTACTTCATGCTAAAGAAACAACAGATGATGGGAAACGAAAAATTGCACAGGCCATCCATTCAATACAACAACAAACAAATCGGACTATAAAAACCATATCTTTATTTACAAGTGATGAAATGCGAGTGGCTTTTGGCTCTAATCCTGTAATGCACGCGGCCTTATTGGATACAAAAGCTGCCGAAGGATTTCTCAAAACGACATATAAATTGATCAGCTATCGTGACGACAAGCATAGTAAGCCTAGTGAGATGACGGCACAAGCCGTGAAGGAAATACAATGAGTGAAAATAACAACGACAAAACAACAGTCAAGAAGACACTAACTCTCAAGAGGTCTGTCTTGGAAACGAGCACGGTCAAACAAAATTTTAGTCATGGCCGTACGAAGGCTGTCGTTGTCGAAACCAAACGGCGTAAAATTACGCGACCTGATGAAAAAGCTGAAACCCTGCAGCCCATTACAAAGCCGCACGTGGCCTCCCAGCGTTCTAAACCGCGTTTTGAGAGGAAAAAACCTCAAGAATCTGTGGCCAAAAGCAATCTTTCATCGACTGAAATGGAAGCGAGACTTCGCGCGTTAGAAGAAGCACATATCCAAGAAAGAATAACGCGAGAACAAGCCGAAGAAGAAGCAAGACGCGCTAAAGAGCGTGAAGAAATTTTACAGCAAGAAATTAAAGAAAAAGAAATACATCTCCAACAAGAAGAAGAAGAAATATCACCAATACAGACTCCACCTGTTCCCCCTCTCATTGAACAGACAGCTATTCCTATTGCGCCTAAAAACACAACCGTGGTTGAAAAACGCAAAATAGATGAAAATAAAGAGGAAGAACGGCATAGTCGACGTGCTAATCCTGCTAAATCAGAAATACGTGTACCAAAAGTTGTCAAAGGAGCTGATGAGCGGCGACGCGGAAAGCTAACTCTGAATAGTGCACTGGATGAAGAAGGAAGCGCACGTGGACGCTCAATGGCTGCAATGCGGCGTAGACAGGAAAAGTTTAAGCGTGCACAAAATCAAGAACCAAGAGAAAAAATTTCTCGCGAAGTTGTTCTTCCTGAAACGATTACCATTCAAGAGCTCGCACAACGTATGACTGAGCGTTCTGTTGATGTGATTAAATTCTTGATGAAACAAGGACAAATGATGAAACCTGGCGATGTTATTGATGCAGATGTTGCCGAACTCATCGCTGTTGAATTTGGCCATACTGTTAAACGTGTTTTAGAATCTGACGTAGAGGAAGGTATCTTTAATATAACAGATAATCCTCAAAACATGCAGCAGCGCCCTCCTGTTGTAACCATTATGGGCCATGTTGACCACGGAAAAACTTCTCTTTTGGATGCTATTCGTAAAGCAAATGTTGTTTCTGGCGAAGCAGGAGGTATTACGCAGCATATTGGTGCCTATCAAGTAGAACAAAACGGTCAAAAAATTACCTTTATTGATACACCAGGACATGCTGCATTTACGGCTATGCGTGCACGTGGAGCTCGTGTTACCGATATTGCTGTTCTCGTTGTAGCCGCTGATGATAGTGTTATGCCCCAAACGATTGAATCAATCAATCATGCGAAAGCCGCTGGTGTACCTATCATTGTTGCTATCAACAAAATTGATAAACCAGCTGCGAATGCACAAAAAGTGCGTACAGAACTTTTACAACATGAAGTATTTGTTGAAACTATGGGCGGAGAAACTTTGGACGTTGAAGTTTCTGCTAAAACTGGTCAAAATCTTGATAAACTTCTCGAAGCTATCCTTCTTCAAGCTGAAATGCTTGATCTGAAAGCAGATTCTCAACGAACTGCAGAGGGCGTTATCATTGAAGCCAAATTGGATCGCGGACGTGGATCTGTTGCAACAGTTCTTGTTCAAAAAGGTACATTACACCCTTCTGATATTATAGTTGCCGGAAATGAATGGGGTCGTGTGCGTGCTTTGATTGATGACCATGGTCGCCATATTAAAGAAGCGCTCCCCTCTACACCGATTGAAATTTTGGGCATGCAGGGAACACCTCAAGCTGGTGACCGTTTTGCTGTTGTTACGCATGAAGCAAAGGCACGTGAAATTTCTGAATACCGTCAACGATTAGCACGTGATAAAGCTGTTGCGCGGCAAACTGGTTCGCGTGGTTCTCTTGAACAGATGATGACAAAATTGCAAACGATAGGTGTTAAGGAATTTTCTCTTATTATAAAAGGGGATGTGCAGGGATCAATTGAAGCAATCGCTTCAGCATTGGAAAAACTCGGAAATGATGAGGTTCGTGCGCGTATTGTACATTCTGGTGCGGGAGGAATTACCGAAAGTGATATTTCTCTTGCGGAAGCTTCTAATTCTGCTGTAATTGGTTTTAATGTTCGAGCCAATAAGCAAGCACGTGATTTTGCTAAAACACAAGGAATTGAAATTCGTTATTACAACATCATTTATGATCTTGTTGACGATATTAAGGCTGCCATGTCTGGATTACTCTCACCAGAACAGCGTGAAACTTTCCTTGGTAATGCTGAAATTCTAGAAGTCTTTAACATTACAAAAACTGGAAAAGTTGCAGGATGTCGTGTTACAGAAGGTAAAATAGAACGAGGAGCCGGTGTTCGCCTTATCCGCGATAATATCGTTATTCACGAAGGAAAGCTGAAAACACTCAAACGCTTTAAGGATGAAGTCAATGAAGTGCAAAGTGGTCAAGAATGTGGAATAGCCTTTGAAAATTATGAAGACATGCGCGCAGGAGACATCATTGAGATCTTCCGTATCGAACATATTAATCGCACATTATAAAATAATCCAATAACTTTACTCTGTTGTAAAATGAAGAAAGTTATTAGGTTTTATACACAATATCTCTTTTTCCTTATCTAAATGGTTAAAAAAAGAGATCTTGTAGCAAGGATAAAACTTTGATGAAAAATGCAAAGCCCTCACAACGGCAACTTAGAGTAGCAGAGCAAGTACGTCATGCAATAGCGCATATATTACAGCGTGATATTTTGCTTGATGATATCTTGAAAGATATTGTTATTTCTGTCTCTGAAGTACGCATGTCACCAGATTTAAAAATTGCTACTTGCTTTGTATCACCTCTCAGCACTCTTAAAAATGCTTCTCATACCGATGTTGTTGATACCCTCAATAAACATAGTCGTTTTCTCCGTGGAGAAATCAGTCACGCGTTGCGACAAATGAAATATATGCCAGAACTGCGTTTCCGACTTGATAATAGTTTTGATAATTTTTCAAAAATTGATGCCCTCCTTCGCTCGCCTGAGGTTGCACGCGATCTTCACCATAGTGATAAAGATGAGGATTAAAGATATGGTGCGGCAACACAAAAAAAAAGGGCGTCCTGTTTCTGGCTGGGTCATATTTGATAAACCAAAAGGAATGAAATCAACAGAAGCTGTCTCACAAATCAAATGGCTCTTTCATGCACAAAAAGCAGGACATGCGGGTACGCTTGATCCTCTTGCTTCTGGTCTCCTTCCCATTGCATTGGGCGAAGCAACCAAAACCGTCCCTTACGTAATGCAAGGCAAAAAAACTTACCGTTTTCATATCGCTTGGGGAGAAGAGCGTTCAACAGATGATCTAGAGGGCGAAATAACGAAAACTTCTCTCAAACGTCCAACACAAGAAGAAATACTTGCTCTTCTTCCTCAATATACAGGTATTATTTTGCAAACACCTCCACAATTTTCAGCAATCAAAATTGCCGGAAATCGTGCCTATGATTTAGCCCGTGAAGGAGAAGTTGTTGAAATTCCGCCCCGTGAAGTCGAAATAGAAACTTTCAAATTATTAGAAATGCCTACCAAAGAGCACTCTGTCTTTGAAATAACCTGCGGAAAAGGAACTTATGTGCGCTCTTTAGCACGCGATATGGGACGTGATCTAGGTTGCTATGGGCATATTGCTGATTTAAGACGTATTTCCGTCGCACCTTTTGATGAAGAAGATCTCATTACATGGGACGAACTAAAAGCGGCCATTCCGCTAAATAAAAACACTACAGATGAGAATAATCGTTCTTTTGAAAAAAACTTCACAACACTTGATGAGCTCTTAATTGAAACAAGCGCCGCATTGGATTGCCTCCCTCACTATATCCTTAATGAAACTCAAGCGCAGAGAGTTATAAAAGGCCATTCTATCCTCTTAAGTCATCACAAAGTACCTCTTGACGAAGATGAGATTTTTGTCCTCTATAAGGAACAACTTCTTGCCATTGGCACCCTCGACAAAAGTTTATTTAAACCGAAGCGGATTTTCACAATTTAATCGATTATTTTCCACAACCACCTTTTGCGGAAAGATATTTTTCTTTATCAATTAAGAAAAATATGGTGCTTTTCATTGTCTATATTTACCGTATTCATATCAAAATTTAAGTCAGTGCTATAAGCTAACACCACCACACACTTTTTCCTCTTAATGTCGGAACAATCCTTGCGTTTGAAAGGATTCATAAGAGGCTTTTTATTTCTTATTCAATCGTTTTTTACTCACACTTTAACCCTCATTTGTAATGTGCAAGCGAAGATTTAGACTGATTTACTCTAAATAGATTTGAAACGAGAAAAGCTTGAGATTTTTAAGACTATCACTCAACATGAAAAACGACAAATAATCATTATAAATCAATTTATTAACCACTTAAACAGCAATTTTTTGTTATGATTATGCTAACAAATCGATCGAAATAATATTAACGTATTTAATATTTTACAAAAACTGTTTTAACCCTAAGGGAGATGATCAGAGGAGGCTTTTAAAAGCATCTCATTGGCTTGGGGTATTGTTTGGCGTTCAATCATACGGTGCACTCTTATGCCGTTAGGAGCACAATTTAAATGACGCAAACGCTTATTGACTTCTGCATCCGCTTTTGTACGACGATGATTATGGCGTAAATAATCTACCCATGTCGGCATATGATAAGCCTCTGTCCAATATTCAGGTCTTTCAAGATCTCGTAAAAGAACCCACTGACGCGCACCATCACGTAACCGGATATGGCGTCGACGCGTCATCACTTTGAGAAACTCTTCGAGATCATTTTCATGAATTTGATAATCAATCATTATCATGATCGGGCCACTCCTTGCTTTGAGGTCGAGTAATAATTCCGGCTCTCTAAAATGATCAAGAGGATTTAAATCTATCTGAGGAATTTCTTGAATTCTAAATTTTACCCCCGCAAGAGCACCAAAAATCAAGAATAGAGAACAAATACTCAAAGCAATTGTTGGAGAATAACCATCAGCTAAGCCTCCCCAGATTGCACTTCCAATAGCCATCCCCCCATAAGACGCCGTTTGATAAAGTGCTAAAGAACGTGCAACAACCCAGCGTGGTGTAGAGAGTTGTACAGATGTATTAAACAATGATAATGCCAAAACCCAACATAAACCTGCAGGAAATAAAGCAATATGGCTTATAATTAGTGAACGGCTGATTCCCAATAAAAAGCAAGAAAAGGCGAAACCAATAAATGCACTTGCAATAATTGTTTCTGAACGAAAATGATGCCGTACAACTGCATTAATAATACCCGCTGTCATGGCTCCTAATCCAAAACAACCGAGCAATGTACCATAAAGAAGGGCACTTCCTCCAAGAACTTTATGCGCAACAATTGGCAAAAGTGCTAAAATAGAAATAGCTCCTATACCAAAAAGGAACGCTCGAACCATAATACTCAGGAGATTAGGTGACATCGCAACATAACGCAAACCATCTGAGACAGCTCCTAACAGCCTTTCTCGTGGCAATGAGTTTTTTTTATAATTCGACTTCCAGAAAAATAACGCACCGATAAGAGGAATATAGCTTATAGCATTAAACAAAAAAGCAGCAGATGCCCCCAAAGTTGCAATGATGGCACCGCCAATAGCAGGACCAACACTCCGCATCAAATTAAAGCCTACACTATTCACACTAACAGCAGCAGGAATATTTTCCCTGCTCACAATATCTCCTATCGTTGCTTGCCAAGAAGGATTATAAAAAGCTGTGCCACATCCAATCAAAAACGTAAAACATAACAAAAGCCAAGGTGTTAGAAATCCCATATAGGCCAAAACAGATAAACTCATGGATATGACCATCATCATAATCTGCGCACACAACATAATTTGACGCCGATTAAAATTATCCGCTAATGCCCCTGCCATCAAAGAAAACATAACAAGTGGTAATGTTGTGGCACTTTGAACAAGCCCAACCATGGAATGCGAAGAACTAATCAACGCCATTAACCACCCTGCTCCAACAGCCTGTATCAGCCCTCCTAAATTAGAAATAAGAGTAGATGACCATAAATTTCGAAATACCGAATTACGAAAAAGTTTTAATGTTGAAATGCTCTGCATCTTTTTCCTCCAAATCGGTATTTATCACTTTTATTACCACGCACGCGCTCATAATCTTTGTATCAAAAGGATGCATAATTCTTTAAAAAACTTCTCATAAAACTCTATTTAAATCAATATTTCAAAACAAAAGCTTTTATTTAAAGAAAGAATTCAAAATGCTGTCAAGGACTAGTATTTTAACCTTCTTTCCTATATAAGGACGAAAACAGGTAAGAGTCTTAGACTTTTCTTGCTTCCTCACAGACCCTTGCTGAACGACATCTCGGCTATGGGTGACTTTATGTTTCTTCGTTTTTGGAAAGGATAATACGATGTCGATTACAGCTGAACGTAAACAAGCTCTTGTCGCAGAATACGCAAATAAAGTTGGTGATACAGGATCACCAGAAGTACAGATTGCTGTACTTTCTGAACGTATTTCTAATTTAACAAACCACTTTAAATCTCACAAAAAGGATAATCATTCTCGTCGTGGTCTTTTGAAGATGGTGTCTCAACGTCGGCGCCTTCTTGATTATCTTAAAGGAGTTGACCAAAATCGTTATCAGACACTTATCAAGAAGTTAGGTTTGCGTCGCTAAAAGAAAAATGGTGGTGGTGTTAAAAAAACCACCTATTTTTTCAACGTGTTGCTTTTAATTAAAAAATTTAAAAACTGGCAAGTTATTATGGGATAGGACTGCTCATCGTTTCGCATTTAAGGCAGTTTACTTCTCTCTTCTCGTAACAAAGATAAAAAGTATGTTGTCCACCCAGAGCTTGGAAATATGCTACGCAAAACCAGAATGTGAGCAATCAAAGATTTAAACACTGGTCATTAAGGATAAAAAATGTTCAAAACGCACAAGATAGAAATTGAATGGGCTGGGCGTCCTCTCACCCTTGAAACAGGGAAAATAGCACGTCAAGCTGATGGTGCAGTGATTGCTACCTATGGAGAAACTATTGTCTTAGCAACCGTTGTATCAGCCAAAAGTCCAAAACCAGACCAGGATTTTTTTCCACTCACTGTTAATTATCAAGAAAAATCCTATGCTGTTGGTAGAATACCTGGAGGCTATTTAAAACGTGAAAGTCGACCAAGTGAAAATGAAACTTTGGTTTCACGTTTGATTGATCGCCCAATTCGTCCCCTTTTCGTTGAGGGGTATAAAAATGATACACAAGTTATTGTTTCCGTTATACAGCATGATCTCGAAAATAATCCCGATATCCTTGCGATGATTGCATCTTCTGCTGCATTGACCCTGTCAGGTGTTCCTTTCATGGGGCCTATAGCTGGTGCCCGCGTTGGCTATTGTAATGGACAATATGTTCTCAATCCTCATATCGATGAAATGCCCGAATCAAAACTTGATCTTGTTGTTGCTGGAACAGAAAGTGCTGTTTTGATGGTTGAATCAGAAGCACAAGAGTTACCAGAAGATATCATGTTGGGTGCCGTGATGTTTGGTCACAAAGGCCTTCAACCTGTCCTTGATGCCATTATAAAGCTTGCTGAAGTTGCTGCAAAAGATCCTCGTGATTTTGTTCCTGAAGATCTTTCTGAACTTGAAAAAGCAATGCAGAAAATGGCAGAACAGGATATACGAAAGGCTTACACAATTACTGATAAGCAAGAACGTTATGCTGCAATTGATGCACTAAAGACAGAAATCCTCAATAAATTTATGCCCGAAACAGAAGAAGACTGTAAGTTTAGTGCAGATCAAATTGCAACCGTATTTAAACAGTTGCAAGCAAAAATTGTTCGCGGGAATATTCTTGATACCCAAAAGCGGATTGATGGACGCAATCTTTCTACCGTGCGCCCTATCCAATCAGAAGTAAGTATTTTACCCCGCACACATGGATCAGCACTCTTTACCCGCGGAGAAACACAAGCTATTGTCGTTGCAACACTAGGAACTGGTGAAGATGAACAATATGTTGATTCCTTAACGGGAATGTATAAGGAAACATTCCTTCTCCATTACAATTTTCCACCATTTTCAGTGGGTGAAACGGGACGCCTTGGTTCTCCTGGTCGTCGTGAAATTGGACATGGCAAATTGGCATGGCGAGCAATTCACCCCATGTTGCCAACGAAAGAATCTTTTCCTTATACCATTCGTGCTGTCTCAGAAATCACTGAATCCAATGGATCTTCTTCTATGGCAACGGTTTGTGGGACCTCACTTGCTCTCATGGATGCCGGCGTTCCTCTAGCACGCCCTGTTGCTGGTATTGCTATGGGCTTGATTAAAGAAGGAGAACGCTTTGCTGTTCTGTCTGATATTTTAGGGGATGAAGATCATCTTGGAGATATGGATTTTAAAGTTGCAGGAACAGAAAATGGTATTACTGCCTTGCAAATGGATATCAAAATTGATGGTATTACCGAAGAGATTATGAAAATCGCGCTTGAACAAGCCAAAGGTGGACGAATCCATATCCTCAATGAGATGGCGAAAGCTTTAACCAGTGCACGTGCTGAGCTGAGTGAATTTTCTCCACGAATCGAAGTTATGAATATTTCTGTCGATAAAATCCGTGATGTTATCGGCTCTGGTGGTAAAGTTATTCGGGAAATCGTGGAACAAACTGGAGCAAAAATTAATATTGAAGATGATGGTACCATTAAAATTGCTTCTGCTGATGCTAAAACCATTGAAGCAGCAAAACGCTGGATCCATTCTATTGTCGATGAGCCTGAAGTTGGTGCTGTCTACCAAGGAACAGTTGTGAAAACTGCAGAATTTGGTGCATTTATAAACTTCTTTGGTTCTCGTGATGGACTCGTTCATATCTCTCAGCTTGCATCAGAACGCGTCACCAAAACAACCGATATTGTGAAGGAAGGTGACAAAGTTTGGGTTAAATTAATGGGCTTTGATGAGCGTGGAAAAGTTCGGTTATCAATGAAGGTTGTTGATCAAAAAACCGGAAAGGAAATCACCGGTGATAAAGCGATGAATGAAGAAAAGTGCGTGGATGAAAAAAAACAACCTGAAAATAAGCGCCGCCGTAAGAAAAAAGAAGAGTAAGTTTTTCCTCTTATCGTATCATGAAATGCCATCCCAACATTGGAGTGGCATTTTTCTTTGAAAGAGTCATATGTGTTATTATTTTTGCCTTTTGAAAATCATGAACTCCCATATCCTGATCCAAACCAATGTTGGTTAAGTTTCGGTTTAACAGAAATCCCAGCTCCAGAATGGGCACATAATTTAAAAGTTATTACGCCTTGGCGACCAGATTTTTTAAAATTTGTCGATACTCAATTTCACTGCTCTCCCCAAATAGATAAAACCTTCAGCTATGATGGTGCATTTTTACATTTGAGCAAATATCGTGGTTTTAACCAAAATTGTTTTTTTGATTTATTAGAATGCGTTAAACCCAATGGATGGATTGTAATCAGTGGGAATAAAACTGCTGGTGCTGCTTCAATGATGAAGTGGGTCAAAACGATTGTTCCTATCACCAACAAATTGTCTAAAAATCATGGTCTTGTATTTTGGTTGCAAGTTCCTCAACAAATTGAGAGACATAACGTTTCACAATTGCGCTCACCATCGCTCACTTTTGGTAAATTTCAAACCACTTCTGGTATGTTCTCACACGGACGTATTGATCCGGGATCCGCTGCACTTGCTTCTTATATGCCCAAAGTTATTTCTGGAAAAACGGCTGATTTTGGTGCTGGATGGGGCTATCTTTCTCACGTTGCGCTTGAAAGAAGTGAAAAACTCACCGCTCTCGACCTTTATGAAGCAGACTATAACGCTTTGAGAGCAGCAAAACAGCACCTTAAATCCATAACAGCTCCTTTTTCAATTCATTTTTATTGGCACGACCTTGTGCATGAACCTATCACAAATCTGTATGACACCATCATTTCAAACCCACCCTTTCACACGCAACAAACGACAGATATTTCATTAGGAAAAAATTTTATTATAAATGCTGAAAAGTGCCTAAAACCAGGCGGCAGTCTGCTTTTTGTTGCAAACCGCCACCTGCCTTATGAAACATTATTAAAAAATATTTTCCGCACAGTGTTGATACATGAACAAGCCCATGGTTTCAAAATTATCGAAGCACGCAGATAAACAGAACAAGCTATAACTCTAAAGAATAAAACGTGAAAGATCGATATCAGCAGCAAGCTCACCAATAGATTTTCTCACATAAGCGGCATCAATTGTAAACGATGTTCCAGCTTTATCAGGTGCCGTGAAAGAAATTTCATCCAAAACGCGCTCCATCACTGTTTGCAAACGACGTGCCCCTATATTTTCAATCCTTGCATTTAAATCTACAGCAATATCTGCTAAAGCATCAATTGCATCATCGGTAATTTCCAAATGAACCTCTTCTGTTGCCATAAGAGCAATATATTGTTTAATCAAACTAGCTTCTGGTTCCGTTAGAATGCGCCGTAAATCTTCTCTTGTTAAAGGGTTGAGCTCCACACGGATGGGCAAACGTCCTTGAAGTTCCGGTAATAAATCAGATGGCTTAGAAACATGAAATGCACCTGAGGCAATAAAAAGAATATGATCTGTTTTGATTTGCCCATATTTTGTACTAACCGTTGTTCCTTCAACCAAAGGCAAAAGATCACGTTGAACGCCCTCACGCGAAACCGCAGCACTAGCTCCACCATCCCTAGTTGCAATTTTATCAATCTCGTCAATAAAAACAATCCCGTCATTTTCAGCAACACGAAGCGCTTCTTGAATAATTTGATCCTGATCAAGGAGTTTTTCAGATTCATCATCAATGAGCGGCTTAAAAGCATCCCTTACTGTCGTCTTACGGACTTTTGTACGACTGCCCATTTTGCCCAAAATATCTGATAAATTCATAATACCCATTTGTGCCCCAGGCATACCAGGAATATCAAAGGTTGAAGCACTATTGCTATTATTATCAGCGACTTCAATTTCAATCTCTTTCTCATCCAATTCACCTTCACGCAATTTTTTGCGAAAACTATCACGGGTAGCGGGACTGGCTGTTTTACCAACAAGGGCGTCTAAAACGCGCTCTTCAGCATTCACGTGAGCCTTTTCTTTTATTTCATCCCGTTTCTTTTCACGCACAAGAGAAATGGCAATTTCAACAAGATCGCGAATAATTTGCTCAACATCACGTCCCACATAACCAACTTCAGTAAATTTAGTCGCTTCTACTTTAACGAAGGGTGCTCCAGAAAGTTTTGCTAATCGACGTGCAATACCAGTTTTACCAACACCTGTTGGCCCTATCATTAAAATATTTTTTGGCATAACTTCTTCACGCATCGGCTCCTCAAGCTGTTGCCTACGCCACCGATTGCGCAGTGCAATAGCTACAGAGCGTTTGGCATCATTTTGGCCAATAATAAAACGATCAAGTTCAGAAACAGTCTCACGAGGGGAAAATACAACACACATTTAAATAGCTTTCTCTAAAGAAGATAATTCTGCATCCAATGTTTCAATCGTAAAATGATCATTGGTGTAAACACAAATTTTAGCGGCAATAGCCATAGCTTTACGAGCAATAGTTTCTGCATCCAAGTCCAAATCCATGAGTGCACGCGCTGCTGAAAGAGCAAAATTTCCTCCAGAGCCAATTGCCATAACCCCATCCTCTGGTTCTAATACATCACCAAGCCCTGTTAGAGCCAAAGTTACTTTCTTATCAGCCACGAGCATCATTGCTTCGAGACGACGCAAATAGCGATCTGTTCGCCAATCTTTTGCAAGTTCTACACAGGCACGCATAAGCTGATCAGGATATTGTTCAAGCTTTGTTTCCAATCTTTCCAGTAATGTGAAAGCATCTGCCGTAGCACCAGCAAAACCAGCAATAACCACTCCGTTCTTTCCAAGACGACGCACTTTACGTGCATTACCTTTCATAATTGTCTGCCCAAGAGAGACCTGACCATCACCGGCCATCACGACTTTTCCACCTTTTCGTACCGTAATAATTGTTGTACCATACATTATGTCTGGCTTATGTTCTGTCATAAGGAGACTCCTTAATATTAACTTTACTTTTTAATATTGATTTCTTTTCATACAATGTAAAACTCAACTACTATTGTCCTATTTAAGAACATATACAGCAAAACACAATGATTCAGCATAACTCAATTTGTTGAAAATGGAAAAATGATATCATTGTTGTCAATGTAAATTACTGCTAAATAGCTTTATATAAACAGTTTGTGCCTTTTAGAGGAAAATTATGAAAAAAATAGCCATAGGGACCTTAGGTGGAACAATTGCAATGACTGCTGATCGTTTTGGTCACATGCAACCGACTTTAACTTCAGATAACCTCATAAAAAGTGTTCCTGATTTAAATAACGTTGCTGATATTCATGCACAAACATTAATGCAAATACCAAGTGGATCTTTATCGTTTCAAATTCTTTTTGAAATAATCGAGTGGGCAAAACAACAAATAAACGCTGGTGCAGAAGGTATTGTTTTAACACAAGGGACTGATACTCTGGAAGAAACAGCTTTTTTTCTTTCTCTTTATTGGAAGGAAGCTGAACCACTCATCATAACCGGCGCTATGCGCATGCCTCATGAAGCAGGTGCGGACGGCCCAGCCAATATTTTAGCAGCCACTCGTGTCGCAGCAGCTCCACAAAGTCGTAACAGGGGCGTTCTTGTTGTCATAAATGATACAATTCATTCACCTTATTGGCTTTATAAAAGCCATACCGTCAAAGTCGAAACATTTCAATCAGGTCTTGTAGGTATTTTAGGAACTATTTTAGAGGGAAAACTTATTTATTTCAATGATCAAAAACTTTTTCCGACAACGTTTGATCTCCCCCAAAACCACGATCATCAAATTGCACTCCTCTATTCCTCTTTATCATCTGATGCACAATTAATGAAACTATGCCTTGAAAGTGGGTATTATGCTGGAGTTGTTATTGCTGGTTTTGGTGCAGGACACTGTAGTTTTCAAGAAGCCGACCTTGTGCAACAATATGCACAAAAAATACCAATCATTATTGCTAGTCGTTGTTGTAATGGCTCAACAACTCGTATAACTTATGGCTATAAAGGCTCAGAAATCGATATGATTGCTTCTGGTGCTCTCATGTCTGGTTATTTATCAGCCGTAAAGGCGCGTCTACTTTTATGGGCGTTTTTATCGCAAGGGCACTCATTAGCACAAATCCGTGCAAACTGGAATGACTGGACTATAAGTTAATGAAAAATGATCTATTATCTTAAAGAAGAGAGCATGCAAAACAAAATTTATTTGAAAATCAAGCCGCTCATCTTGTCCACTTTTAATCGATTGCTGCGGCAAAAAATTCTCGTCCAATACAAATGATTGATACGACTATACAAAAAATTAATCAGGAAGATAATCTGGTCAAATGCGTTTCTGACCGATATTCACCCTATCGTGTTTTTACTGCACAAGAATGGTCAGAGTTTCGCGCAGACACACCTCTTACTTTGACTTTTGATGAAATTAAGCGTTTGCGCTCTATTGATGATCCTATCGATCTTAAAGAAGTCCAACGCATTTATCTTTCTTTATCGCGTCTGTTAGCATGCCATGTTGAAGCAGTACAGGAACTTTTTCACAAACGTCAGCAGTTTCTCCATCAAGAAGAGAGTAGAAAAACGCCCTTTATTATTGGAATTGCTGGTTCTGTAGCAGTAGGAAAATCAACCACGGCTCGCATTATTCAAGAACTGTTGAAACGATGGGCATCTAGCATTAAAGTTGATCTGATCACAACGGATGGTTTTCTCTATCCTAATGCAATCTTACAGCAAAAAAATCGTATGAATCGTAAAGGATTTCCTGATTCCTATGACATTAAGAAATTGCTGTGCTTTCTTTCGGCTATAAAAGCAGGTATCGGAAATGTTCGTGCCCCGCTTTACTCACATATGACCTATGATGTTCTAGAAAATCAGACAATTACCATTGATCGTCCTGATATTTTAATTGTTGAAGGTATTAATGTATTACAGGTCAGTGATCTTCCTAAAGATGGGAAAGCTATTCCTTTCGTATCAGATTTTTTTGATTTTTCAATCTATGTCGATGCCGAAACAGAAGTCATTCGTCACTGGTATTTGGAACGCTTTAAACGTTTGCGTAAAACAGCTTTTCAAAATCCTGAATCCTATTTTCATCGTTATGCCCAGCTCAGTGAAAAAGAAGCCTCAAAAATCGCTGAGGATCTTTGGCAAACAATTAATTTAAAAAATTTACAAGAAAATATATTGCCAACACGACCACGATCCAATCTCATTCTACGAAAAGGAAAAAATCATTTGGTCGAGTATGTCGCACTTAGACGACTATAAGGATCTCATAACTATGCAGCACTATCACATTCATTTTACCTCAACGCGTATTGATAACAGTTGCCCTATCATCTTGGTAAACCAAAGAACTCTTGCCAACTTATCACTTGATGCGTCAACAACAGCATGGATAAAAGTTAATGACTTTACTGGTAAAGCAGGACAAATACTCTTTGTTCCTCATGAAACGGGGCATTTAAAAAAAGTTTTATTTGGAATTGGCAATGGGAACGATCCCTTTATCACAGGACTGCTTGCTCAAAAACTTCCTGCTGGTCAATGGCATTTAGAAGGTACAACCTCTGATGAAATAAATGCCTATCTTGGATTAGCATTCGGTAGCTATCAATTTAATCGCTATCATCAAAATTCCTCTTTCAAATCATTGTCTATCCATGTCAATGAGGCCGTTGATCTTAATGAACTCCAACGAATTTATGAAGCTGTCTTTTTCGTCCGTGATCTCATCAATATTCCAGCCAATGATATGACCCCTGATGCTCTCGAAAAAGAAGTACGAAAACTAGGAAAAATCTACGGTGCTCATATCCAAAGTATTTGTGGAGATGATCTCTTAACCCATAACTTTCCGATGATTCATGCCGTAGGACGAGCAGGCAGTACTGCACCGCGACTGATTGAGCTACACTGGGGGAAAGAACATCATCCTAAAATAACGTTGGTAGGAAAAGGGGTAACTTTTGATACGGGAGGGCTCGATATTAAATCAGCCAATAACATGTTGCTTATGAAAAAAGACATGGGGGGTGGAGCAAACGTTTTGGGATTGGCTAAACTTATCATGGATGCCAAATTGCCTTTCCGTCTACGTGTTTTGATTCCAGCTGTAGAAAATGCAATTTCTGCGAATGCTTACCGACCAGGTGATATTCTAAAAAGTCGTAAAGGCTTAAGTGTTGAAGTAGGTAATACAGATGCTGAAGGACGACTTGTCCTTGCCGATACGCTCGCCTATGGTGATGAAGAAAGTCCACAATTCATGCTGTGTATGGCTACTTTAACAGGGGCAGCGCGTATAGCATTAGGACCAGATCTTCCCGCATTTTATTGTAATGATTCAATATGGGCACAACAAATTTCTGAATCTGCTCACGCTGTTTTTGATCCTCTTTGGCAAATGCCCCTTTGGAAACCTTATCAAGAGATGTTATCATCACCAATTGCTGATCTTAACAATGTAACTGGAAATAGCTTTGCTGGCTCTATAACGGCTGCTTTATTTCTTAATTCTTTTGTTGAAAAAGCTGAACATTTTGCGCATTTTGACCTTTATGGATGGGTTCCAAAAGAAAAACCAGGATACCCTATTGGTGGATCAGCACAAACTATTCGTGCCCTTTATAATATATTTAAAAATGAAGTTTGACACACAATATCCACAAAGATAGACAATTTTGCATCTTAAAGAATAATTGCAATCGTCTTAAACTGTGTTCTTAGTTTTGTTTGAGGATAAAAACCTTACCAATAGAGTTTTCATGAGTTTGTTTAAAAGTAAGAAGTAACAAAATGGAAGCAAAAAGATGATCTCTAAAGACCCAAGACTTTATGCATTCAGAAATGATCTAGCAGATCAACGTCTTGAAACAGAAATTACAGCCCAGCGCTTTGTTCAAGGTGAAAAAAGACGTGTTAATACAGCGGTCGCTGGACTTTTTAAAGAAAATAGTAAAAAAAGTGAAAGACAAACAGAATGCTTATTGGGAGAAGAACTTCTCATTTTTGAACAAGGGGAAACGATGTCGTGGGGACAATCCCTCAAAGATGGTTATGTTGGTTATATTGATACAACAGCCCTTTGTACATCAACTATAAAACAAACGCATATAGTTTCAGTACCACGTACATTTAAATATTTACACGCTGACTTACGTGGACCAATAGTGTCCCCATTATCTATGGGAAGCAAAGTCAGTGTTGTTGATGAAATTGAAGTCCGTGACACAATGTATTCTATTCTTGAAAATGGAACAGCAATCATTACAAGCCATCTCAGCCCCATTGGACGTGTATACGAAGATTATGTCACAGTTGCAGAAACCTTTATCCGTACACCTTATCTTTGGGGTGGTGTCAGCGGTTTTGGAATTGATTGTTCGGGACTCATTCAACTCTCTATGATGATGACCGATCAAATAGTTTTACGTGACACCGATATGCAGCAAGAAACTATAGGCAGTCCTCTTACAGATACTGATAAACTTCAACGAGGCGATTTAATTTTTTGGAAAGATCATGTTGCTATTATGGTTGATCATGAAAATATTATTCATGCAAATGGTTTTTCCATGGACGTTATGATCGAGCCACTGGAAGAGGCAATTACGCGTATCGCTAAAAAAAATCAATATCCCATCGCAAAACGTCGTCCAATGCAAGAAACTTAATACATGCCTCC
>NZ_JBHIMK010000169.1:0-2661 GCF_042194085.1 Bartonella sp. MU70NMGDW | reverse complement strand
TAACATATTGTTATTCATAAAATCACCTCAAAAAGAACAGAAAGAGGTTTTTATGACTGATCTCGTAAAAGCCGCTGTGCTTTATTTAACCTTGATTATCACCATGAATGCTTTTGTTGTTATTTTAGTTCTCGTAATAGAAATATACTAAGCATATTCTCTTGGCTTTTTATAATTTGCTCAAACGATCATCTTAATTTTACATAAGATCAAAGCAAAATTTTAATTCTACAGATAAATCACACACCCAATTTCAAACATCGCTTGCAACTATTTAAATGTTAACTCTGCTTTTTGTATGCATTTTTAACCATCAGTTTCCGTCTTTTCATGCTACTTGAATCTCAACTTCATTCCCGCCTTAAAGAACTAAATTTTCTACCAAATCCGATCTGTAAATAATTTGTCTCCTCATTGAGTAAGTTCCTCTTGCTTCTTCCCTTCAGGGCATATCACAATTCTAAAGGAATATTTCAAGAAACTTTTGATAAATCCATTGAACACCATCATCATACACTTGCGAGGGAATAAACCAGCACCATCACACACTTTTCCAGCACCAAATGTTGCAAACAAAACCTTTAGTACTTGAGATAGTTCAAAAAAGCATTTTTACTTCTTTCTTCAACAGTTTTTATCCACACGGACCCTCCATGCTTGTAACGTGCAAGTAGATGATTTTAATTGATTCAACCTAGAACAGATTTTGACGAGATCCTTATTCAACATAAAATAATTAAATTATTTTTATAAATCAAAGTATTATTCAAAAAACATTCATCACACACTCGAGAACAAAAAAACTCATACATAAAGTTTTACATAAGCTCCACCGCTCAACATGATAATATTACAACACAATTAAGATAAAAAAATAACAAGGGAAAACCTTGCAAACTCAGAAAAGAGAGGGAAAAAATGAAACGGTGGGAAGAGCGCTCAATTCCTCACACATCCAGCAAAACCGTCCTAGAAAAACTGCCTCACGTCTTAACTAATGTTATAATATTCTCAAATCAAAAGCAATTTTTTAAAAATAGTTTGAGAAAAACATTTGAATATAAAACGATAATAATTCCATTCAGAATGTTTTTCTCTTTATTAAAATAGAGAAAAGTAAATTCAAAACAGATGTTTCCTCCCAATTTTTTTCGAAATTAGCCGCAACGCTTAAAGCCGGTCTTAGTGTGATGAAACATTTATTTGTGATAAAGTCAGCAAAACACCCCAAAGGTAAATTTAATCTCATGTTTTAAATACATGCAACCAAGACATTAAACAATCAGCGCATAATTTGAAAAATTAGCAGTAACACGTAGCAACTCATTCGGATGCAATACTATCACAATTAAAAGCACTTTTTGGCTAGACAAATGACAGTATAGCATCCGTTTACATAAAGAGTACAGATCGTAAACGACTAATTCTTGAAGCCATAAAAAGACTCTCTAAAAGTTAGAGAAAATCTAAAAAACAAAATAGAATCAATAACTAGCAAATTCCTTATTGATAGAGTAATTTATTGAATTTTAAGTTTTTAATTAATGCCAAACATAAGTTCCATATAGGCTTGTCTGGCATGTTGACAATTTTTAGATTTCTCTATAGACGATCGATCCATCTTTTCACATTTTTTTGCCCACTCTTCGAGTAATGTATTATCTTTCTTGAATTCCGCTACGCTGTAATTTTTTTCGCAACCAGCAACGACAAGTCCAGTACAAACCAGCAATGCTGTGATAATAATTTTATTCATGATTTAATTTCCCTCCTTTTTATCTTCAGTTTTTTTCTCGTCATCGTGTACAAAGCTCGTACCAGGCCAATCACGGGCATGAACTTCACGATACGCTTTATCTGCGTTCTTACAATTTTGAGAATCTAAACTCCCTGATATCATACATTTCATTGCCCATTGCTCGAGTAATTTAGGATCTTTCTTAAACTCTGCTACGCTATAAGTTTTTTCACAACCAGCAACGACAAATCCAATCCAAACCAGCAATGCTACAATAGTCGCTTTATTCATCAATAAATTCCCCTTCTTTTAGATTGATAAAATTTGGACATAAATTAGGGTCTCAAAAAAAGTTCTATATATGCTTGTCGAAGGTTTTTACAATTTTGAGAGGTTTTGAGCGGTGAATCGTCCTTCTCGCATTTCTTTGCCCATTCCTCGTATAATTTTTCATTTGTTTTGAATTCTTTTACGCTATAAGTTTTTTCACAACCAGTAACAGCAAGTCCAGTACAAAGCAGCACTGCTGTAATAATGACTTTATTCATGATTTAATTCCCTTCCTTTTTATCTTCAGTTTTTTCTTGGTCGTCCTTTCCAGAGCCGAAAACTCCCCATTTTTTACGAGTTTCTAATTCAGCTTTTTCTGCGTTTTTACAATTTTGAGAATCAAAACTCCCTGCAATAAAACATTTCTCTAACCACTGATTGAGTAATTTAGGATCTTTCTTAAAATCTGCTACGCTATAGTTTTTCTCGCATCCAGCAACAGCAAGTCCAGCACAAAACAGCACTGTTGTAATAATGGCTTTATTCATCAATAAATTCCCCTTTTTTCAAATTTACAAAGTTTAGGACACAATTTAGGGACCCATTAAATTTGTACATGCAGTTCATTGTGCATTTTCAAAAATTTTAAAATC
>NZ_JBHIMK010000168.1:0-2664 GCF_042194085.1 Bartonella sp. MU70NMGDW | reverse complement strand
TGAGAAAGCACCAAACCTTTTTCACTCAAATGAATTTGATTTTCCCCATGGGAGAGAATGAGCTCATCTTTTGTCATTCGCAAAGCGCCATAAGAGCCGTCACTTTTCTTTCCTTCTTTGTGCTGTAAGAGCTTTATCTCGTTGCTCAAACGTGTCTTCTAAATGAATAACTTTTCGTTTCTTATCGAAATATTTTCCTCAAACTTTGAAGCCTGTTATTTAAATTATCAACTTTGTGATCTATCCTTTTAATCTCTTGATTTAATTTATCAATATGTTCATGATGTTTAGAAATCACTTCTAAATAATGTAATGCTTGAGACTGATCCTTAAGCTTATTTGCTTCATTTAATTCTCGAAAAGCCTCTGTTCTTTTCTCAACATGCTCAAATAAAGTAAAAACCTTCTCGAGCCGTTCAAAAATTGCAGCATTCCGCTTTTGCGTTATTTCATATTTATAAGTTAGTTGCTTGTTATTTGGCATATTTTTCAGCAATGCAAAATAGAGTGCCTGCTGTTCAAAAGCTATTCTCTTCAAGTCCTCTACCGACACCCCCAATATTTGCATTGTATCGTTCCATCCTCTCTCCGCATTGTCTTTTTCAAACTTTGCTGAATCCAACTTCTGAACCGCATCATCACGTTCCTTAACAGCTTGGGAACAAAATAATTTATCTATACCCGTATAGCCATGCGAGGTAGATAAAAGATATGTTAGCAAAAATATGATAAGCAATAAGCCTTCTCTCAACAGAACTTTTTTTTGTAAACATTTTTTATTTTCTCGTATGCAATAAATTAAAATAAACAATTAAATTTGTATTGAAAAATTAATAATGAAATTTATTAAATCTATTTAAAATAATATATGATAAAAATAAAAAGGGATAAATTGTACAAAAATTAAATACTTAACAAACAGAATAAAGCTATAAAAAATAATTTATTCAATAAAATAGTCATAGATTTTTCTGTATAGCTTTATATCTCTATAGAAGCAATTTAATCACTTTATAGGTAACTTTAAAATATTTTAATAGTATATTACAATTGCTTCAAAAATAATATTTTGATTAATAAATATATTAACAATTATAAAATGATGCGTATACAAAACGGATAACCACAATCAATGTAGTTATCGACTACTTTATAATATAGATTTGTTTGTTTTATCAGTAGCAGCAATAAAAAAGTTTGTGTTTTTTAGATAAATTAAAATTTATTCATTTTTTATATTATATTTTATGCTATTACTTTTAAGTTAATAAAGATCATAGAGTTTTAAACTGATGAGATGCGTTCTTTTCTCAATGTACATTCATCAATATTTGATGTAGGAATATTTACTTTACATCATAAAAGTGTATTTACATTTTTATATAGGGCCCTCCTCCCATGTAATGTGGTGAATAATGAAAGCATCAATAACGGGGAGGACATCATGAATCATACAGAATGTAATTAATGACTAAAGAAATTTACCTGAAGTTATTTTTCAGGGAAAAGTTGGTTTGCTCTACAAGTGGGGAGGAGAAATGAAACAACAATATATTTTAGGAAAATACACACGTGTTGTTGTTCGTGAAAAGGATGCTATTTTTGGTGCAGGTTCAAAGCAGTTTATTATCAATGATAAAAATTTTTGGGAGAACTTAGTGCTTATTGCAGCACAATGGATCAAAAAAAAGACAGTAGATGAAGTTTACAATTCACTATCATTAATCATGTTAAAAGAAAATTTTGACCGTGCGTTTGATTTTCTTGTTTCTAACCATTTTCTTGTCAAAGCTGAAACATCAGACAATATCCTCAATAATCGCTATTCCAGAAGTCATCTCCATTATCAAAGCTATGGTATGCATCCAACCTCCGTTCAGCATATTCTTTTGCAAAAAAGTGTTGTCATTTTAGGGGGTGGTGGGATTGGTAATCATGTATCAGCAATGCTTGCATCCTCTGGCGTTGGAAAATTGACTCTTGTTGACAATGATGTGATCGAGATGACCAACCTTACCAGACAAATTCTTTTTACTGAAGAAGATATCAGTTTTCCGAAAATAACAGTTCTTAAACGTGAGCTGATGCGGAGAAACAGCCAAATTGAAGTTCATGAATTACAAATGTTGATTACTGAAAAAGAGAATATCAACAAATTACCCAAAGCTGATTTATGGATCATTTCTGCTGATTCACCTGCTCAGCTAGGCCTATGGATCAATGAATGGTGTGTAAAAAACAAACAAGCCTATATAAATTCCGGTTATGTTAATGATATAGCCGTCTTTGGTCCATTTTACATACTTAAGAAAACTGGTTGTTACGCATGTAGCTCGTCTATAGGCAATCTTCCGGCAAAAAGTGATCATCTTATTTATGAAGCTTGTGTTATGATTAATAATAACTTCAAAGTTGCTACATTTCCCCCTGTTAATGCACTTTCAGCTGCCATGTGTGCTAATGATGCTCTTAAATTTTTGGGTGGTTATGGAAGCCTTCTTTCCACTGATCGCCGTGTGGGGATATGGAGCAGCCAACTTTTCACAGAAGAGCGTTCTCTAAAGAAAAATCCTCACTGTAAGGTTTGTGGAACAACACAATGAACAGACCGCGCACCCTTGCTCTCAACTATGGATCCTATAATGCTGTCCGCATGCTGATCGG
>NZ_JBHIMK010000167.1:0-2693 GCF_042194085.1 Bartonella sp. MU70NMGDW | reverse complement strand
ACCAGCCTCAAAGAAGCAGGAAATCAACAGTATATTTAATCAGAAATGATCACATTTACATAAGTTTGATAGAACGGTCAAAAACGACCAGTGGACCGGAATATTTGAGACAAGTTGGAATAACATTACTGGTTGTTTTATAACTACCAGAACCAGCAAAAAATAACATATGAGTTGAATCAAAATTAAGTTTGTATGTCAACAATGGCTGTCTACCACCTTTTCCCCATGTTGTTTTGTCTTTAGGATCAAATTTGACATCTTTAACAATATCTTTGTCGACTCTATAGCGCTCTCCTATGACGACTTCACCATCACGAGGAAAAATCTCTTCAATCTTTTTCATACTCATCCATTGAACACCACCAAAGATCGTATTTTTTGAATTTTTCAAAGGTGAAGCTTTAGGTAATGATCGTTTTATCGTGTAACCAAGGATAACAATGCCAACAATAACACCCCCTAAAACCATCCTATCAAAGAAAGGAAAAACATCCGCCCATGTCATATTATTTTGACCTACATAGGGACTAAGTCTGATATATTCATTTGCACTATAATAAGCTGCAAACAAACCAAAGATGATCATGGACGAAATAATGATATTTTTTCTGATATGCCTTTTTTGTAATAAGATGAATGAAGAACATGAAAGTGCAATAAGGATTAAAATATCCAGTGGCTTTGATCTTACAAACCAATAAGCATCAGGCGTCGTTCCATTTTCTGTAATGTTATTGATCGTTATATTGACCAAAAAAGCTACAATGATTGAAAATATGAATGGCAATACTAAAAATATAATCTGTTTTTTGTCTAATTTATTAACCATTTTCCCCCCGACATATCAGAAAAAGCTTCTCTTCCTATTTTTTCGAAATTTTTATATTTTTTGAATTTTTATCAAGTTTTGAAACATAAAACAAGCCTCTTCAGATGAAAGACTTATCTGCCTCTCTAAGACGGGCTTTTATAAAAAGCGCCCCTAAACTAATTTTTTCAAAAATTTTTCCAAAGTTTCTTTGATGCTTCACGCGCTATTTAAATTTCTTACTTAACTCTTTTACGACACTGTATATGCTTCTTAACAGAAAAAAAACCAATAACAATACGCATTAGTGTTCACTGAAAAAAAGCGCGGTTTATCATATTTTTCCGTAAAACATTATTGTTTAGAGCCGTGATATAAGGCATGTAAAACTTCACATATTTAAGTGTTTTTTTAGAGTGTGTAATAAATGGGCATGACTTATCCCGTAGAGCCTTTTTAAAGTGAACCACATGGAGCGGTCAGGAGTAGGTCAAACCGCGCCAACAGAATCCGAACTTTTTACAAAACAGCCCTTAAGTCAGGAATATGCATCCTTTAAAGCGGAAGAAAAACAAAGACAAGAAAAAGCGTACAAATCAGGCGTCATGACGAGCACCCCTACTCTGTTTTATGAGATGCATTTCCTTCTAGTCCATGGGCACTTTATCGGCACCCCATTAACAATGCCATCCTCAGCTTTTAAAGAATGAAGCGACTTTTTTGTTATGGTCGTCTTTTATAGGTTTTCCATATTCATTTTTTCATCAATTAAAGAAATTACATCGCCCTTTTCATCAATACCCGTGCCCAAGAGTTCTACTAAACTTCCATGGATTGCGAGATTTTAAAGGATTACACTCCGGATTCTTGTCATGTACTATACACCATTCTATATAAGCTGGGTCATTCTGAAAATCTTCAGGGTCATCATAAAGAACTTTTTTTTCAAGTTGATTTGCACCAGACTTTTTCCATGTACCTGCAATCGTTTGAGGCAATTGAGCTTGATAACATCCAATCATAATCAATAAAGCACTCAATAATTTAAAAGTCTTCTTCATTTTATTTTCCTTGAATAATTATAAATACTATAAAAGTACATAAATTATTTTATTACCATATTTTTATATTAAAAAACAATAAATACTGTGAATATTTACTATCATTTTGAATATATATTCTTTAATACTTTGCTTTGACAATGATAATACAACGAACACAAATACAAAAGAAACAACAAGCGCGCAAATACAAAACCGTCGCCATAACGGGAGCCCCTTCCAAATTCTCTGTTCCAAATTCTCTGTTCCATGAGATAGTTGCCCTCTCGCCCATGGCACTTTATCTGCACCCTCAAGCGATTGAGTTCTTGAACATGCATGAAACGATTTTCGAAAACCGTCTCTGTAATATGTGTGGTTCCCTCAACCCCGTGTCATAAGCGCCGTAAACGACACTGAGAACAATGATACAAGTCTCTATTTGTTTGTTTTATGAAGCCCCACCCGCCTCTCAAACGCTTATGCCAACTCGTAAAAACTCCAAAACCATGAGAGCCCCGCGTTTATTGAGAGGATTAACAACCCTTGTTGTCTGAGATCAAGCCCCTTAAAGGGAGACCGAATACCTTTGAAGAGAATTACACTGTGATGCGTTGAATTTTTGCACCACAACGAACTAATTTTTCTTCTAATCTCTCAAATCCACGATCAAGATGATAGACACGATTGACGATTGTTTCCCCCTTTGCTGCCAATGCTGCAATCACAAGAGAAACAGAAGCGCGCAAATCCGTCGCCATAACGGGAGCCCCTTGCAAATTCTCTGTTCCATAAACGGTTGCCCTCTGCCCATCAAGCTTTATCGAGGCCCCTAAACGATT
>NZ_JBHIMK010000166.1:0-2704 GCF_042194085.1 Bartonella sp. MU70NMGDW | reverse complement strand
AGGTACACGGATTCGCTTTTATGCGTTTTAGGATATCTTCTCTTTTCATTTAGGAACAATGGTGCCATCAATGATTATTTCTTCAACACTTGATTATCGTAAGGCAGCAAAGCGTCGTCTTCCTCCCTTTCTTTTTCACTATATTGATGGTGGGGCTTATGCTGAAGAAACGATGCGACGTAACTGTAAAGATCTTCAAGCTCTTGCACTGCGTCAAAGGATTCTAAGGCAAGTTGGTGAAGTTGATCTTTCAATCAAGCTTTTTGATCAGACACTTGATTTACCGATTGTACTTGCACCTGTTGGGCTAACGGGCATGTACACACGTCGTGGAGAGGTAAAAGCAGCGCGTGCCGCAGCGGCAAAAGGGATTCCTTTTACTCTATCCTCTGTTTCAGTTTGTCCCATTGCGGAAGTGCAAGAAGCGGTTGGAGGTGCATTTTGGTTTCAACTTTATGTTCTCAAAGATCGCGGTTTCATGCGTGATGCACTAGAACGGGCTTGGTTAGCTGGTGTACGCACGTTGGTTTTTACAGTTGATATGCCAGTTCCTGGTGCGCGTTATCGTGATGCGCATTCGGGGATGTCTGGTCCTTATGCTGGATTACGTCGTTTTTTACAAGCGTTTACTCATCCATATTGGGCTTGGAACGTTGGTGTTATGGGGCGCCCCCATGATCTTGGAAATGTCTCCACTTATCTCAAAAAGAAAATTGCATTAGATGATTACGTTGGTTGGCTTGGTGCAAATTTTGATCCATCAATTGGTTGGCATGATTTACAATGGATTCGCGATTTTTGGAAAGGAAAAATGATTTTGAAAGGTATTCTTGATCCAGAAGATGCACGAGAAGCAGTAAAATTTGGTGCGGATGGTATTGTTGTTTCTAATCACGGCGGACGTCAGCTTGATGGTGTATTATCAACAACACGAGCGTTGCCTGCAATTGCGGATGCTGTAAAGGATCATTTGACTATTTTAGCGGACTCAGGTGTTCGTTCTGGTCTTGATGTTGTCCGCATGATAGCACAAGGTGCGGATGCTGTTATGATTGGCCGTGCTTTTGTTTATGCGCTTGCAGCAGCAGGTAAGAAAGGTGTTATGCATCTCCTTGATCTTTTTGCCAATGAAATGCGGGTAGCTATGACACTGACCGGTACTCAGACAATTAAAGATATTACACGCAAGAGTTTAGTAAATATAGATGTTTTTAAGCAATGAAAGCAATATTTTTACTGCTTTCAGAAAAAGAAAGTCTTTTTATAGAGGAGCATAATTATATATTTTACAAATATGTTGACAGTTAAAGTTAAATAGAAAAGATCAAAAAGCTCCTCTATAAAATCACATAAAATACTCAGTAACTAAAATAATACTCCGTAAATACAATAATATTTAACGCAAAAATCTTAATAATAATAAACACAAAAAAAACACTAATAACATTGCATACATCTTTTACTTATTTTATTAAAAGCTCATTCTATGGATAAAAAGGAACAAGCGCTGATATTAAAGGTAAAACAATTGTTGATATAGAAAAAATAGATATAAATAATGCTGCGAGCATTTTTCTCTCCTATATATAAAAATATAACATGTTAATTACTTCTTTCCCACATTATCATAAAACGTAAATTTATAAACTTCATTTAGTTTTATTTTAATATAGAACAATATTAATTATGGCATATAAATAAAATTATTAAAAATGTCAATATGTGTTTATTGTAATCTATAATTATAATAAAAAATAGATCTAATAAATAATATTTCTATAATCTATATATTATTTATATTAATTTTATTGGGTAATTATTATATGGATATGATATTGTTTTTATGGAGTACATTTTTAAGCAATGAAAAAAATACCCATACAATCTTTAAAAAAGCTCGTTTACTGAGAGCAAGACTGCGTGAATTAATGTTTTTCTTTCTTATTTTCTTGCATCCTCAATGAGTTATGATGTTTTTGAACTGGCGAACATATTAGGAAGCAGTTAAATATTTTTTGTATAGTATGTCATTGCTAACACTGTTTATGCTTTCTCTATTGATTTCATAATTTGTTAAAAAAATCGAGTTTGTTTTTATTACAGATGGGGTCGTTAGGTATTCCTAATGATACAAATTGGCATAGAACGTTTTGTTCTATAAGGGATTTAACAATTGCATCTCTAGGCTTCTCCATTGATACTATGCTCTTCATAGACAACAACAGATTGGTGAGATTGGCATAACTCTAGCACAGATATATTATCTCAAAGTTGAATTGTTGGCACACTTGTAAACGTTGGGATAACTTTATGTTTTTTGAAGCTCTACAGCAATATCAAGACAAATCTGAACAGGTTCTTCAGTAGCAAGTAAGAGAACATCTTTCCCTTTTTTAAACAGAAGTTTTTCTGATATCAATTTTTGCAGCATTTTTGTGAATATTCATAACAGCGCGCTTTCCTAAACTTATATAAACGGGTACAGGATTACTCAGAGTGGAAAAAATTACAGTTTCCATTTGATCGAATTACTCTCATAAGTAATTGGATAATATTTACTTTATCGCTGAATAAAAAAGAAAATTTTTTCTTTCTTTAAATAGAGGATGTGTTGTCATCTAGCCAATAGGGATAGTTTGCGAGCAATTTGTTCGATGCAAGACAACTTAACATTGCAGTTACTTTTTATCACTTGAAGCTGTGA
>NZ_JBHIMK010000165.1:0-2729 GCF_042194085.1 Bartonella sp. MU70NMGDW | reverse complement strand
CCTCACCAGTATATCTTAATTTACCTTCTTTTCCAATTATTTATTAAAAATCAACAAAAATTAAAACACCTTCTAAACCACATTTAGCAACTTTATTATAACGCTATCAGATGGCACCGCGATGATGCTAAAATACGAATCATTGCTGCTTTTTGAGATACCTTTTTAGCACTTTGACCTCCTCCTCGTCTTTATAGGATGGAGAGGCCGTCAATCTCGATCTCCTCATCCTTGAGGATGAGAAAATGAGTCGTGTTTTTAACGTTAAGCAGCTTTCACAATAGGGCTTGGTAAAATTCGCTTAGCTTCTGTTGTAACTGATTTGTAATGCTTAAGCTCTTCTTCGAGGTCATTTGCATCTAATAAACGCCTTATCATCAATCCTAATATTTCTCCAACACCAGCAGCACCATTCACACTCTTAACAGGATTAAGATAATATGAAGAAAAGTAAGTAAGGTATAAAGATAGACCTGAGTTTAGTAGGAGCAGTTGTTATTTATTTTATTGTTAATTTAGGGTTGGCTTATATTCTTCATGACTCTTGTAAAACGACGCAAAGGATCAGAAAAGAGATAAATGAAAAAGACAAAATAATAGATAAAGAAGCTGAAATAATACGTGCTCAAAAAGATGTAATTCAAAAAAAGAAGAGTCAATTCGAAGATTAACTACTTCTAAGATTATTTTTCCTCGAATGGCAGTAAAAAATTTGGATCAAAAGTAATTTCAATTACTTTCTCACAAACATTTTTTCAAGACAGGCTGAGCGATTTCTCGTGTAGACAGCAATATAACAAGTGGCACTGTCAATTTTGAATCCTGTCGCTTTAAAGGCGATGGTATGCGCTATTTGCGTTTTCAGCAATGGCGTACAAAAATGAAGGTAACAACAGATAAAGGCAATGCCTCACAAGAAAGGATGATTAAGACGGTGTTCAAAAGAGCATACACCTAAAGACGACAACGAAGAAAATGCTTTAGCAATTTTATATTTAAAGAAAGGGACGCGCATGTCTAATGCAATACCGTGGATAAGATTTCATATGTATGACTGGATCAATGGGACAGATGGAATGACATTGGAGCAAAGGGACGCTTATATGACGCTTCTCGTTCGCATATACGATAAAAAGCACCAATTAAAGAAGAATTTGGAACGCTTGCACGTACTGTACTTGCAATTGCTCGCAAAAGTTTTCTACTCTTGTCGAATACTTAATGAGGAATGATAAACTTGTTGAAACAGATAATGGTTTGTGGAATACGCGCGTTGAAGAAGAGCTAAAAGATTTTACTGATAAAAAAGAGCACATATCGCAAGTTGTAGTGAAGATGGCAAAAAAGGTGCACAAACAAAACATTTTTTTGCTGAAACAACCGCTAAGCAAAATCAAGCTATAAAGAATAAGAATATAGATATAACTAATACTATCGTATTAGCAAAAAAAGAAATTGGTTCTGAAAGTTTAGAAACAAACGATTTTGTTGACGAACCAGCAGAGATTCATGCTTGCAAAAGCCAACCAGAGCAAATCGCAACGGATGTAGAAAACCAACCTCCCATTCACGAGCAAGAGAACATTCCTCAAGAAGCAAAACGAGCGAAAGCTAATCGCGGTTGTCGATTGCCTGAGGATTTTGAACCCGATTACAACTTCGCAATCGAAGAGGGTTTGCCTCCAGAGCGTGTCAAAGTCGAAATCGCAAAGTTTCGAGATTATTGGAAAGCCAGTACAAGAAAAAATGCTATCGAACGTGATTGGAAAGCAACGTGGAGAAACTGGGTGCGAAAATCTATCGAAGATTTAGAAAAAGGAAAAAACTATGGAAATCATTCTCAAAGGCAAAAAAGCGTTTGTGAACGCATCTCAGACAGCATCCTTGATATCGGGTATCGAGGTCACTTTAAGACACATTCACGAGATGATAGCTCCGGAACTTCTTTGGTTTTGAAGAGTGGTAGGCATTGACACAACAGCAGGAAACGCTTGCCTTAGATACTTGTGATCAACTTCACGAATTGTTTTCAGTGAAAGCGAGCAAAGAGGACATAGCCAAGGCAATTCGGATGCTTTCGTGTGGTTTAAAAATTTCGCAACAGGCAGATCATGAAGGTATGGCGCTTACCTATGGAATGGTTTTGGAAAATGTTTATGCGTGGTCACTGATGAAAACGGTTAAACGGATTTTATGCGATGAGGTAGAAGGTTTATCGGATACGTTTTTTCCAAGCACTCGTGAATTAGTAAGATTATGTCGTGATTTGGAAAACAGTCTTTCGACGAAAGCCAATCTTGTACGCAAGGCTGTTTTGAACACCCGTAAAAAAAGGCTGAAAGAAAAGGCAATGAGAGAGAATTCAAGACCACTCACGTTGGTTGAAAAGCAAAAGCTTGAAGAAACTTTAAATGGTCTTGGAGGAACAGTGCAAAATACTGCAGATTAGCAAACTAGTGAAATATGCATTTAAATCGACAAAATGGCACCGCACAGAGCAATTTAAAGATTTTATGGTAAAAAATCTATAATATAAAACTCTCTGTACGGTCAAATTTGAGGCAAATAGACAAATTTGTAAAATTAGTATTAAAGCATGTTCATTTTAAAACATCTATTATTAAAAAACCGTAAACAGCCCATGGGACAGAGGTTTGTTGCAACAGCTGTTGGTTATGTTCCTTGGGGGGACGGAGCAGAGGAGTATTTTTACAACCTCTACGAATATG
>NZ_JBHIMK010000164.1:0-2744 GCF_042194085.1 Bartonella sp. MU70NMGDW | reverse complement strand
GCAAGCAAAACAGCAACGTTATAACGACGCAGCATAAAAAGAAAACCTTGTCACGTAAGGACGGACAAGGCTTTCTCTGCTGAAGCAAGACTTAAGGCTGGCATTCAAGTTGTTCTGAATGTTTTTTACAATAAGGGCTATTTAAGCGTCTCTCAACACTTCGCTGAGGCATGACAGCACCAGGACGACATATGGGAAGATTGTCCGATTTATGGTTTTCACACCAATCTTGTATTGTAAAGCTAGGACGAAAACCTGATTGCGCCATACACATTTCAATACTGGCAAATTGATTCAAATCTAGCGCCACAACCTTATTAAGGTCCGGTACTCCACATTCTAAAAGTATTTTATTTCTCCATAATGCTGGAGAAAGTGAGGGAATTGAGTTAACACATCCAGTGATACTTAACAGAGCTATGCAACTCAACAGTTTTAAGATTTTCTTCATTTTTCCCCTCTTTCAATGGATTTATTTACGATAAAACAGAGCTCATAAACCTGTTGATATTTCCTGTCACCGCTGCTGAAAACAACAGTGAACAATATTGAAATGGTTAGTTGAGGAAACAATCCCGCCATTCCAAACAAAGGAAAGGATGGCGGATTGTTGATCATTACTTAAGGCTTGCATTCAGGTTGTACTGGACTTCTTTTACAAAACGGGCTGTTTAAGCGCTTTTCGACACTTCTCTTCGGGATGACAGCACCAGGCTGACAAATAGGGAGGTTTTCCATCCAATGATTCTCACACCAAGATGGTCCCCCATATCTGTCACGGAATCCTGCTTGAACCATGCAAGCATCAATGGTTGCATTATCGTTGTTGCTTAGCTTTTGAACTTCATCCTCAAGATAATTAAGGTGTGGCATGCCACATTCTAGCAATGCTTTTCCTACCTCGGTAAAGTCTGCTCCTGGCTTCTTCCACCCTGCTACTTCTCCTGGAGGAGGTTTATCAATGTTTTCAATATCACATCCAGTAACCGTTAACAAAATGAGTAGGCTTAATAAATTAAACAACATTTTCATTTTTTGTTCCCTGTTCTCGTTGAATAAAGTTTTTTAAAACCAAATGAACCGTAATTCCATCTACACGCATCACTCGCATCAGCATAACAATTATGGGGGCTCGGGTGTTGAGATGATTGGTTGAGGGAACAATCCCGCCGTTACAAGCAAAGGCAAAGATGGCGGATTGTTGATCGTCACAAACAAAACTTAAGGTTTGCATTCATCCGCGTTTTTATACCTTTTACAAAACGGGCTGTTTAAGCGCTTTTCGACACTTCTCTTCGGGATGACAGCACCAGGCTGACAAATGGGAAGGTTTTCTTCTCTAAATGTATAACACCAGTTTCCTCTCCCTTTATAATGGAATCCTGCTTGAACCATGCAAGCATAAATTGTTGCATCCTCATTAATACTAAGCTTTCTGTTTTCTGAATCAATATCAAAAATGCTTGGCATTCCGCATTCTAACAAGGCTTTTCCTACTTCAGTAGAATCTGCACCTACCTTCTCCCACATACTCACATACTCTGGAGGAGGCTTATCAATGTTTTCAATGTCACATCCAGCTACACTTAATAGGACTATACCACTCAATAATTTCAAAATTTGTCTCATTTTTTCTTCCATAAATGATCTAAAGTCGAATAAATTGAATGAATTTGTTTAGTAGGAGATGTTCCATAATTAGTTATACACGCTTTACTTGCATCACCATAACAATTATGGGGACTAGGATCATAACCGCCTAACGCCCTCCCTCCCTCTATCAATGGAGAGGTTGCTGTAGTCAATAAACTGTTTGCTGCAAATATCGTCATATAAAAAGGATTTTTTATACCTTTCTCCAAAAGTGAAACATCTAGATTTAAAGGTACTTTGTAAAAAGTAGGTGCATTGTAACCAAACAACGTACTAATAGGGTCAGATGCATGGCTTTGTAAGTAAACATGATCATTTTTGCCATCGCTTACGACATATAATGCATTCGCTATCGATTGAGCATGATCCGCTGGTCCATAAAGATAAATATCTGTTTTTTCTGCTATACCGTGGATGCCGCGCTTTTCAAAGTCACGTAGTCCATTGCCTACTGTTAAGCTACCACGACTATGCGCACTAACAATCGCCCCTGTATTGCCATAACGATAGGTAAAATCTTGGAATTTCTTGGCCGAATTACTCCATCCCCCAAAATACTCATAAATTGCTATCCCGAACTCTACTAGCTTGTCTTTAGCTTGGGGGTGGTATGTAAAATAAAGGGGTTCATGCGCATTATCAGCTAATTGGACAGCACGATAGGCAGCCTCATCTGGTGTGTTAAAAATACCATTATAGAACATACGCCTGTTGCCATCAGAACCAGCTTGTAAATGCTTTTCTTCCTCTGGTTTTAAATAGCGATACAGAATTATTGGTTTTCCATCGCTGCCTTTTATAGGTTTTCCATTTTCATCGGTTAAATAGAGGACATTGCCATTTTCATCATGCGCAACCTCACCTACAGGATGCTCTTTAACATTTGCGACTTCGCGTATTTTGTCCCAGTATCCCAATCCTTCATCCGATAAATCATTGATCATATCTACGCGATTATGAACGATCCCCTCAAGCGATGTGGCGTCCACCGGTGCAACGGCTTGGTGGGCTGTAGCGGTGTTGCGGTTGAGAGAGCCAATGATTTGTCCAGCATCTTGCCCCATCGCCCTCTGTCCAGTTGTATCAGTAAG
>NZ_JBHIMK010000163.1:0-2747 GCF_042194085.1 Bartonella sp. MU70NMGDW | reverse complement strand
TTGAAATCATGATATAAGGGGAAAGCTTCTCATGGTGCCTAAATGGTACCTTATCGTGTGTTAAATGGAAAAATGAGAAGTTCAAATTGATAAGCCTGTCTGAAAAGGAGTGCTGTTTATGTCCTTAAAGATATTGTCTTTATAATGATCACTTACTCAGGTGAAAATTGGAGTTTTGCCAAATAGGCATAGACGCCATTTCTTGCCACAAGTTCTGCATGGGTTTCCTCTTCCACAGGAGCGCCTTTATCCATCACGAGAATACGATCAGCTTTTAAAATTGTTGCCAAACGATGTGCAATTACCAA
Source organism: Bartonella sp. MU70NMGDW (assembly GCF_042194085.1). Taxonomy (NCBI): domain Bacteria; kingdom Pseudomonadati; phylum Pseudomonadota; class Alphaproteobacteria; order Hyphomicrobiales; family Bartonellaceae; genus Bartonella; species Bartonella sp. MU70NMGDW. The sequence goes on along the minus strand of NZ_JBHIMK010000163.1, from coordinate 2,439 downwards.
GGTTGTACGATTTTGCATCAATCCTTCTAAGGCGTCTTGCACCAACTTTTCACTGTTTGCATCTAAAGCAGATGTTGCTTCATAAAGCAGCAATATTTTGATTTATAATAATAATTCACTGTTTTGTATGTTGCATGGGGATCCCGAATATTACAGGATTTTTTCATTTCAAACCTGTTCCGTGTTGAATCAACAAAAACCATGTCTCTTGCACGTTACAAGCGGGGAGAGACCGCGTGAATAAAAAAATATTAAGGAAGGACTTAAAATGTCTATAATAAATCGTCTCAAGTGCCAAGGGCTGTAGCAACACCCATGAGCTGGCAAATATAATGATGGTGCCGACTTGCAGCAACAGGGGTGTATTTCTTAGAATTGACCATACAATACCGATGCGTTGTCTTGTCCCTCAGAAAGCATGGTACCACGTTCTTCTATTCACGTATCCAAGCCAATCTGGTAAAGCTCGAATCAATTCAAGCGTATTAGCCGCTTTAGCGGCGACAAGAATGCTCTCTTCATGGGTATTTTTCAGTTCCAAAAAAAGAAGGATAGTTTGTAATTATTTTATTTCAGGTCGTTATACTCTAAGAGGAAGGATTTATGCTCGTATTTCAAACTGATTTTTAAATTTAAAAACGCAGCCACCAAGATTTATTAGTGCCTAAGATCCTATCTATTTATGTTGGATGCGTTTTTGAATTAATATTTAAAGTGCACTCTTTACAGCATAAAAAAACAATCACTTACAATAGAGCAATCATTTTTTAAAACTTGTGCTCTTTATAATTAGTAATAGGCTTTTACATGCCAATATTACCAAAACGATTTTTGAATTTAGAAAGACGACCGCCACGGTCTACGAGTGTTTGGGAGCCACCTGTCCATGCTGGATGCGTTCTTGGGTCAATATCTAGATTAAGAGTATCGCCTTCTTTTCCCCAAGTAGAGCGCGTTTTATATTGGGTTCCATCCGTCATAACAACGGTAATTGTGTGATAGTTGGGATGAATATTCGCTTTCATGCGTAAAAACCTTTTGCGTTTACAGAATGAAACAGCACTTGCTCGATTTTTTTAAGTGCGCTTCCTTTGTCTTTTTGATACATTGATTAAAGTATTTATTCCTATAGCTGAGCACACATAAAAAAACAAGTGTTCAAGATGCATCATTGTATCAAGTGTTATAAATTCAATATAGTGAGCGAAACCTTATGAATCTCTTTAATCATTCAGAAAAATCTACAAAATCTTCTCCTAGAAAATCTTCATTCTCTTCGCTTGCAATTTTTTTTCCTTATCTTTTGCGCTATCGTTGGTTGTTTATCTTTGCCTTTCTAGCGTTATCTGTTGCGGCTCTTGTCACATTAGCTTTGCCTGTGGCTATCCGCCAAATGTTTGATCATGGGTTTTCTACTTCAAGCCATGGACATATCAATTTTTACTTCGGAATTTTGTTTATCTTAGCCTTGCTTCTCGCATTTGCTTCAGCAGCCCGTTATTATTGTGTTATCACATTAGGAGAGCGGATTGTTGCCGATTTACGGCGTGATGTGTTTATTCATATTATGAAACTTTCTCCTGCTTTTTTTGATCGGTCGCATTCAGGAGAAATTGTTTCAAGGCTTCTAACAGATACAACACAAATAAAATTAGCTGTGGGTTCTACCGCCTCTACTGCTTTGCGTCAGTTGATTATAGTGATCGGAGCCGTCGTGATGATGGTGATTACCAATGCTAAATTGTCTTTGTTGGTTTTGGTTGCTATTCCTGTTGTGGCCATTCCCTTAGTGGTTTTTGGGCGGAAAGTTCGCTCTCGTACACGTGCGGCGCAAGATCGTCTCGCAGATGCCAATGCTGTTGCTACAGAACAGGTGAGTGCTATTCGCACTGTGCAAGCTTTTACCGCAGAAAAACTCGTTGCAACACGTTTTTCACAATTGATAGAACGTGCTTTTCAAACAGCACGTGCTTCCGTGATCCTGCGCTCCTTTTTTACGGGTTTTGCAATTTTTTTGGTTTTTAGCAGTGTGGTTGCTGTTTTATGGATTGGGTCGCGCGATGTTTTAAATGGAACGATGACAGGCGGGACATTAGGGCAATTTGTCCTTTATGCAGTTTTTGGAGCTTCTACTTTTGCGCAATTATCGGAACTGGGGGCAGAGTTAATCCAAGCCGCAGGCGCTGCTGAGCGGCTTTCCGAATTGTTACAAGAACAACCTACTATTGTAGCTCCTAAAAATCCTTTATCATTGGAGCAACCTGTTCGAGGCGAACTTGTTTTTGATCAGGTTGATTTTACCTATCCTTCTAGACCTCAAGAGAAGATTTTACGCTCGCTTTCATTTTCTGTAAAGGCAGGAGAAACGGTTGCTTTTGTTGGGGCTTCCGGAGCAGGAAAAAGCACCATTTTTTCTTTGATCCTTCGTTTTTATGACCC
>NZ_JBHIMK010000162.1:0-2763 GCF_042194085.1 Bartonella sp. MU70NMGDW | reverse complement strand
GCACATTAAAGACTTTGACTCATTATATGCTACATGCATATAATAGATTTGTCGGGTGTAGTTACGCTATACAATACCCTTATGGGGAAAGCATAACGACGGACTGTGTACCGTGTTTTTCAGCACCCGGCACTCTTTTTGGGTGTCAATGAAAAACATCTAATTACACAGGAGTTCATAATGAACACTCTTATTCCGATATCGGAACAAATTGTTGGACAGGAAATTGTTCAAACAGTAAATGCACGTGAATTGCATAGTTTTTTAGAAGTAGGTAAAAAATTTGCGGACTGGATTACTGAACGTATCAACAGATATAATTTGGTAGAAAATCAAGACTTTGTTTGCTTCCCTATTTTGGGAAGCAAAGGCAGGGGTGGTCACAATCGTAAAGATTATCATCTAACTTTAAGCGTAGCTAAAGAACTTTCTATGCTTGAGAATAATAAGAAAGGTAGAGAAGCCCGTTTATACTTTATCGAATGTGAAAGACGGTTAAAACAAGTAGCAACACCACAGATAGCCGCTCCGCAAGTTGATTATTCCAAACCCGAAGCATTACTTGGTGTTTTGAATCACTTACAAAATCAAATAGAGCAGAAAGATCATGTTATTGCTGAATTAGCACCAAAAGCAGAAGCTTTGGATGGCTTAAAACGCTCTGATGGTTTGTTTGGTCTTATTGAAGCTGCAAAGATGTTAGAGGTACGACCTAAGGATTTAACGGATTACTTGCGTAAACATGATTGGGTGTATCGACGGGCTCCAGGGGCGCCTCTGTTACCTTATCAGGACAAAATAAAGAAAGGATTCATGGACTGTCCTGCTATTACCATTCAAAGACCGGACGGAACAGAGAAGGTGCTCCCTTCAACTAAAATCACATCTAGAGGATTGGCATGTTTAAGAGAACAAATCCATGGAGGTGTGCAATGAAGGTAGATACTAACTTTTTATGCGATTTGTGGATAGCATTATCTCAATTTTCTAGACATGAAAATATAAGCAACAAAGAGTGTACTGCTTTGGTTGACACTATGAGTGTAGTGGAAAAAGCTTTGATTTTAAAACTTCAAGATGACGTGCCTAATATTACAAAGATTTTGGCAATTCTTACAGATTTTGGAGCTTCAGAACTACCGCATAGCATGGATTCTTTGTTGCGTGCTTATGAACCAAATTTAGACAGCCCCATTAAAAATGTTGCTTAAGTACCTCCCTTCCCCATCTTTAAAGGTGGGGAGTGAACACTAAAGTTACACGTGTGGAACTGGTCGTTCAAGAGGCTGTACAGCCAAACGAAACCCCATGGTACGTAGTAAAGCATTCAAGCTGCGGAACTCTGGATTACCTTTCTCTGAAAGTGTACGGTAAAGTTGTGTTGGGTTCAAGTTGGCTGCTTTAGCTACAGCTTGAACACCACCATAAGCTTTGGCCATTTGGCGTAGAGTTACAAGCAGTTCACCCTGATCACCATCTGCTAGGATTGCATCAAGGGTAGCCGCTGCCAACTCAGGATCATCACGGAATATTTCTGCCATTGCATCATCATGGTTACGGTCTTTCATTTTTGCACTCCTTTAATCTTCACGGTTTTGCCAATCACGCCAGCAAGCACATGCACGAGTGATATCAGTCTCTTGTGTTTTTTTGCTGCCACCGCATAATAGCAACAATACGGTCTTTCCAGATTGGACATAATAAACTCGGTAGCCAGGACCAACATTAATACGCAATTCATGAACACCCTCACGAAGCGGCTTGAAATCGCCAAAGTTTCCCTGCTCTAAACGATTAAGGCGGCGAATAATTGCAGTTTTAGCCTGCATATCACGGAGCTTTCGCAGCCAATCAGCTATCAAGTCTTTGCCATCAGAAGTAAGGTAGTGACGTATTTCAAACATGATGTATATTCGTTTATAAACGAATATTTGTCAAGAAAGAAATTAAAAGTTGAGAAAAAATCTTCTTTTATTCCAATGAAAAAGCGACATGAAGCTTAACCAAGCTATCTTTCCGAATAGGAAAGATGTCAATTTTTTAATCCAGCTCTGCTTTTGCGGGGCTTTTTTTATGGAGAATCATATGCGAAAAATATCATCAGAAGGACTAGCACTTATCAAACAATGGGAAGGTTTGCGTTTGAACGCCTATAAAGATGCCATTGGGGTGTGGACAATAGGTTATGGACATACAAACAGTGCTGGAAAACCTTTTATTTACGAAGGCATGACAATCACTGAAAAGCAAGCAGAAGAACTTCTTTGCCAAGACTTAAGACAATTTGAAAATGCCGTTGAACGCGCGGTTACAGTTTCATTAACAGATGAACAATTCGCGGCGTTAGTATCCTTTTGCTATAATGTAGGAACAACAGCCTTTTGTAACTCGACACTGTTAAAAAAGCTCAATCAAGGTGAATATGAAGCTGTCCCTGCAGAGCTACAGAAATGGACCAAAGCAGGCGGGAAGCGTCTTGAAGGTCTCGCACACCGGCGTGCGGCAGAAACAGGCTTATGGGCGAAAGGGGCTTTTGTTTCCTCCAATTATCAAACAGTAGAAACGCAAGCACCAACGGGGGTTTTCAAAGCCGAAGCCCTTGCACCGATTATTGGTTCTTTTTCTGGGCTTGGAGGCTTATTAGCAGGAAATGGACCCATCCAATGGGCTTTGGCCACCATTATGGTTTTAGCCGCATGTGCTGGTATTTTCTTTGTTGCTAAACGCTTTCAGGAGCATCGTCTATGATCTTATGGATGAAAA
>NZ_JBHIMK010000161.1:0-2810 GCF_042194085.1 Bartonella sp. MU70NMGDW | reverse complement strand
AGTGAGGCACCCACCAGCGGACTAAAGGCAGGAGCGAAAACTGTTGGTACGGCTATGGTGCCCATGGCTTGGCGCACCCGTGTCTGCCCAAACTGTAACGCAATAATGGTTTGGCTAAGGGGCAGCAAAAGACCGGTCCCGAAACCTTGAACGATACGGGCAGATATAATGGTTGGAAAATTATAGCTTAATCCTACCCCCAGTGATCCAAGCATAAAAATGAAGCTTGCAAGAAACCAAGTCTTTTTGATACCTATTCTCCCCTGAACAAAAGCTGCTATCAACAATCCTGGTACGGTGGCAAGAAAATAGGATGTTACAACCCATTGTATATTATTTTCCTCTACTGAAAGATAATGCGCAAGGTTAGGAAGGATGACATTGACAATGCTCCCGTCCAGCAAGGGGAGTATGCTGGAAATAATTACGGTATATATGACATACCTTTCTGATTTGGTATAGGAATCCACCTTTTGCATGATCATGCTCCCTACAGACACTCTTTAAAATATTGGTTCTACCCCATAAATCACAGACTTTGAGAATGAACACCTGTTTGTGATGGCTTTAATATGGGGATGAATGTGATTGGAAGCGCTGATGGTCTCCTTGTATACAATCCCTCTTCCTCCAAAATGAAGCCATCAGTTAAGTTGATCTCAATGAGTTTATCGAGGAGTCTATTCGCCGTCAACTCTATCTGCATAAGAGCAAAAGCGGAACCTAGACAAATGTATATGCCTTCTCCATTTACATTTATTATTTAATATGGAAAATGCTTTAAAAGCTTTATAAATCAAATTATTGACTGAAAAATTCAATGTGTGTTTATGTATCATTTTTATAATTAAATGATTGTTTGGGGGCAAATGTATTCTCAATAGTTTACAATTTTCTTTTCTTAAATGTGCAGCCTTTTCTGGAAAAGGTTCGACGATCTCTTAATCGTTTAATAAAAATTAAAATCGGTTATAAGGAAGAGCTTGTAAATTATATAGTAGGAAAAAGTTGCATTTTATAAACAACAGGGGAGGGTTGTTTCCATAGCCCAAACATTTTTTCAAGTTGTTATGGTATCTTTTTGAAGTGCTTGATCGATAAAAGTTTCATAATTATCAGAAACAATATATTGGGTATTTTCTCCTAAAGCTTTGAAATGTTCGCGACCGCAATGGATTTTTGCTTTTTCCAGATCGCGCAACATGTCTTCAAAAATACTTCTGCTTTCCACAATAAAATACAGTTTTTCTTGCCCATCTTTTACTTCAATAGAGGCAACTTCAATCTGCTTTATAGACTTTTGTTCATAAGCATCAATAGAATCGAGCTTATATAGTATGTTGTGTTTATCAAGATGAAATTGTTTATGTAGGTTTCTTGTATTGAAAGCAATAGTAAGATTTTTGATCTCTGTATAAAAATATTTACAAAAAAAATTAATAACGCATGATTATAGAATTTGGTTCTTTGTTTGAAGCGTGTAAAGTTAAATCGTTGTTTATTCATAGATTTTGTGTTCACTATTTATTTGATACATTTAATCTAAAATGTAAATTGTGTTCGTATACTCAAACTAAAGTACTGGTATTGAGGCGGTGAGCGTGTCGCGTTGTTGAGAATAGATAATTTGGTAGGCTGGTATTTCCTTTGTACCAGAGGAATTTTACCTTATTCTCTCATATTATGTGTGGATGAAATGTTAACCGCATAATGCTCCCTCTTACATGAGATGTAAGATTGATATGCTTTCCATATTAAGAAAAGTTGTTGATTGTGTAGGAATATTTTTCTGCGAAATTCGTTTTGCTTAAATGGCAAAAATAGAGCAATAGTTGCATATTTATTGCGCTGTAACGCATATATATAATCGATGGAGTCAACATTTCATCTAAGAAATTTTTTAAAGAAAAAACATAAGTAAATAGAATTGTTGAAAAAAATCTTTTATTTTTAAGCTTGTTTCTCGTGATTATAAAAGCTTTACGTGGATGTCGAAAAATTTGGTTGTGTTGAAAAGCATGAAAAATCAAGGAAATTTTGCAAAAAAGCTGCACGCATAGTGCAGCTTTTTATGTATTTGCTTTAGAGGTAGACGTTTTAAAGCATGAAAGTGTCCTTACGGCTTCTGTAACCATAGTAGCCAAAAACACTGGAAATAATGGCACCTATCAGACTTCCTAAAAAGCCCCACCACCCCATATTGGAGGCTGTTTTTGTGGCTTTAGTTGCAGTGTTTTTGGCGCCCTTGATCGTATCCTCAAGATTGTCGGAGAGTGTTTCTGCCCGTTCTTCAAGCGCTTTTATCGCCTTTTCGGTTTTTTCCTCTGCGCTTTGATAGAGTTGAACGGCACGGTTTACTGCTGTTTGTGCATCCGCACGGGACATGCCATCGGTCATAAGGGCCTTGATGATATCACTTCGATCAAATTTTGTCGTGAGATCTTCTACACGATCAGACAGGTGCTCACCAAGATTTTTTAAAGTGGTACGATAGTGAGAAGGATCATTTTTGAAAGCTGTTATCGCAGAACCAATATCGTTGAGTGCTGCTTGATAGGTTTGTTTCAAGCGATTAGGGTTGAGAGCAGGAATGTCGCTTTTATTGAGAAGGGTGCGCAATTCACTCGAAAGTTGGTCAAAATTGATGCCATTGTCACTGTTTTTTGCAAAAAACTTTTCAACACTTTCGCTGTTTAATTTTGCGAGTATAGGGGAAATATTGTTTTTTAGACCGTCTACGGTTTGTTGGATCATAGAGCTGTTTTCTAGAGCCGTTTTAGCTCCTATCTTTGCTGTACTAGAAACCACGT
>NZ_JBHIMK010000160.1:0-2842 GCF_042194085.1 Bartonella sp. MU70NMGDW | reverse complement strand
TAAGTTAATCCTTTCAACGCGCTCTTAAGTAACTTCAAAAAAATATTAAATATAATTCCAACTTAAATTTATTAAATCATAATGAAATAACAATTAATTTTACTATTTTTACTTCAATATAAAAAAAAAAGTCAAATTTAGAGAAAAAACTACGATGAGCCATTCTAATTTTTATACACCCATATAATTCCCCTCTTCATCACATTGGTATTTGATGCAATCTATCCATAAAACACCTCTGTGCATTTCAATTAAGATTACACAAACGAATCAATATTGCAATATTAATTAAAATAAACTCCAATACTACTCTAAAAACCTTACTAATTAAACTTTTTACATTTATTACTCTTCATATTAAGCTTATGGAGCCTTAGCAACAAGTGTTGCAATGCATGAATCTCCAAAATATCAGATAAATTTTACTGTTTTTCTTATGTGCCTCGTGTGATACACAAAAACAAAATCATTTACGGTATTATTGAAACATTTGATGAATTAAAGCCACTTATTGTCTAAAATTTCTGCATAATTGTAAGAGAACTTTTTGGTAATGGACAATTTTCTGCCCTTGTTTACAAAACAATGGTGATACGCTTTTGTAATAAAAATTTTATATTCCATAGCTTGTAACTAAAAAGTTTAGTTTAAAAATAAGCTACTAAAGAAGTGCTTTTTTCTTAATTAAACACCACATTTTCTTAGAGAAAAAATCTATAACTGCTGAAAATATTTTATTTATAATAAACTTCCTTAAAATATAATAACATATTAATTTATAATAATAATTTATCTTTTTTTATATTTTGTATGAAAGATCGTAATAGCGCAAACCTCTCTTATATTGAATCAATAAAATTTATCCACTTGTACATCACAAGTGGAGTTAGTTTTATAGATAAAACTACTGAACAAAGGAATAAAAATACCCCCTATGAATCATCTTACGTGCCTAAAGCCATAATAAATTTATGCTCATATACTAAACATTTATATATTACACCTCTGAACAAATATTATTTCTCAGCTTTATAACGTGAATAAAAAATATAGCTTTTATCAATTTATTTTAAGTTATTTCTCAAATAAAAGAATCTGCTAAGATGATAAATTCCTATATTTTTTCATCTTTCACAACATCAAAGATACAAATCGTTAATGATTTAAATTTTAAGCAAAAATGAATTCAAAATATCATTTTGTTTTCCTATATAAAACAGTGAAATATCTTTCTTATTGTATTAACGAAATATGATTTATGATATGAGATGTATCGTTAGTAAAATAATTAATCAGATAAAAATAAAAACCTACAAGCACAAAAAACATGCATAAAAAGAAAGCATAAAAAAGATATATAAGATTATTACTTAATATGTATCTTATATGATAATAATAACAGTAATATCTTATATGTATAAAATTAATTTAATATAAATAATAATTCAAAAAATTAAAAATATATTTTCACTAACCTATTTTAACTATTGTTTAGTATATCATCTTAATTTATCTGTATTTATCTGAGTTAATTATTAATAGCATATTATTATAGCATTATTTTTCATGAAGTATCTAAACTATACTTTTAAGAAAATTAAGTATTTTTCTATTTTGAATATAATTCTACATAAATCAAACAATAATTTTTAATTGAATAATTCTTCAACATGAGAACGCATGCGATCTATAATATTCTTTTTCTTGTTTGGCAGCATTATATTATGTACTTCTTTAAAGGTTCTACAAAGCTCAGGTGCATTTTTAACAAACCAATTATCTCCTGTAAGACTATTTTTTATATCGTCAAATATTTGTTTTTCATAGCTATAAGAGCCATCTGTTAGTAATTCTTTAATACCCCTGACTAAACTAGGACTTATTGAATTGTTTGCGTCTCTTGCCCAACTAAAATCTTTATCTTTCCAATCAAAATCTTTGCGCAAAATAGCACCTATATCACTCTGCAATATATCCGCTAACGTGTTGCAAGCAATAATAAACATGAGATAATTTTTCATTATCTCATCATCACCTCCACTTTTCTCATTCATTCCCCATTCATTAAACATTTGAGTTTTTTTTAAATAGTCTTTTGTTTTAATCAACTTTTCTTCATACTCCCCTACTTCGTATTCTCTCGTTATATGTATTCTAGAGATAATTTTTTGTTTTTTTTCAGCTAGATCCTGTAATTTCGAACTAAGATTATAATATTCATTCTTCAGAGTTTTCAGTTTTTTGTATAACTTATTCTGTTCCTGCAAACGCTCATAGTATTCTGCTTTAGAAATATTTTTTTCCCAAATATCCAAATGAGACATACTTTCTTCAATAAATTGTATGCTCTCTTTAATATTCTTTCTTTTGTTTTTTAAATGATGGTATTGTTCATCAGAAAATAACTCAGCATAAGCGTTTTTTACGCCATGTATCAAAGTGAGTAATAAAAAAACGATAGTTAGACACTTTTGTAATGAAGAAAGCATGCTATCTTTACTAAATTTTTTCTTTCTAAAAAATTTACAGGAGCTTATTAGCTTATTATATGCAAGTGCTATTTATTGCGGTTAAACCGTCTAATCTATTTTCTTCATTATATCAATACGTATATAATAAAAACCAAATAAATATATAAAGGGTTCTTTATTATAAAGTTAAATTTTATTCTTATAAAAAATCAATAACTATTTGTTTTTATAGAATAATTTTATAAAAATAAGTAATATTTCTGAAATAATAAAGATATTTTTTAAACAGAATGCTGTTCTGCCATTTCGACAAGCTGTGTCATAATATTCGCTGCTCCAACAAGCCTTTCATCCGCTGTGGACCAATCACG
>NZ_JBHIMK010000016.1:7612-31676 GCF_042194085.1 Bartonella sp. MU70NMGDW | reverse complement strand
TCTTCCCATGATCAACGTGACCAATCGTACCAATATTAACATGCGGTTTTGTTCGTTCAAACTTGCTCTTCGCCATCGCTATTAATCTCTTGTTTTATTCCCTATCTTTGTTAGCATCTAGGGACAGTCCTGCAAAACTCAGTCTGACCAGACTGTAACCAGCCCAATCACCACAACTCTTAGACGTAAAACCCCACCCAATCTATAAATGGAATATCCTCCATCATACCTATTTGCCCAATCACCAACAACCATTTGGAGCGGGTAGCGGGAATCGAACCCGCATATTCAGCTTGGAAGGCTGCTGCTCTACCATTGAGCTATACCCGCATGACCCACATACTAACTCTCCTTCGATGAATGGTGGAGGGGGTTGGATTCGAACCAACGTAGCATACGCAACGGATTTACAGTCCGCCCCCTTTAACCACTCGGGCACCCCTCCATTACACCGGTAAAGTCGCGCAATGAGACATTACGACAACCATCTTGAATACCCATTCAATTCAATCTGATTGCGAAGTGGTTATGACGATTACTATTGTATCTGTCAACAGAATAAATACAATTCTGTACAAATTTCCTGCTCATAACTTTAAATCATAAATTTTTTCTCTCTATTTTTCTTATTAACACGCTATAAAGAAGCTATGAAAGAAAAAACATCACAAAATTCTCATTATGCTCGTTTACGTCGCCGATATCGCGATACAAAAAGCTCTTCTTCTCGATCTTTTACACACCTAAAGAAGAAAGCTGCTTCTTTACACCAAGGGATAATCCATCTTTATGGCATTCATTCTGTTCAGGCAGCTTTAGAAAACCCAAAAAGAATTTTAAAATGTCTTTACGTTACACAAAATGCCTTAAAACGATTAAATATATCCGAATCAGATTATCCTTGCTCTGTTACATTATGCACCCCCAAATATCTTGATTCGCTTGTTGGAAGTGAGGCTGTTCATCAAGGTATTGTTTTGGAAACTCTCCCCCTCAAACCATGCAAACTGTCGGAACTAACCAATACTGATCTGGTCATTGTCATGGATCAAATTACTGATCCGCATAATGTTGGCGCTATTATGCGCTCTGCAGTCGCATTGAAAGCTAAAGCGCTTATTACAACTTGCCGTCACTCTCCCCACGAAAACGGTGTTCTTGCAAAAGCGGCATCTGGAGCTCTGGAAATGATTCATTATATTACCGTACGAAACCTCGCTGAAGCTCTTCAAGAACTTCATCAAACAGGTTTTACAAGCTTTGGTCTTGATTCAGAAGGGCACAAACCTCTAGAAACAGCATTAACAGGGAATAAAATTGCTCTTGTTTTAGGAGCAGAAGGTAAAGGTTTACGTAAAAAAACACGTGAAACCGTTTGCGCTTTAACACGCCTTGATATGCCTGGAAATATTAAATCATTAAATGTTTCAAATGCAGCAACAATAGCGCTTTATGTGGCACATAAATATCTTAGATTCTAGTTTTTATTTTTTTTGTGAAACATCAAAAAAACCAACCAACAAAAAACCCGCAAGAAACCCGCCAATATGAGCTTCCCATGCTATTGAGATGCCATTTTCTTCAAACAAAATAGAAGAAATACCTATGATAAAATCAGCCATCAGCCATACACCCATATAAACGAGCACCCCCTTAGAACACAGAGCTTTTTTAATGGACAATAAAGGTCCCAAAAGTTTTTCGTTCTGCGCATTGACAGCTAGATTACCACTAGGAAAACCGTAACGTGCAGTAGCACCCATCATTCCAGATACGGCACCTGACGCCCCAATAAGTGATATGGTACTTTCTTGATGAAATGTAAAATAAGTCAAAACAGAAATAACTGCCGTTAACACCCAAAAAATTAAAAAACGTAAAACACCAAAATGCCTTGCTAAAGGAGAGCCAAAAACCAAAAGCCAAACCATATTAAGAGCAACATGTTTAAAACTACTATGCATAAATGAATAACTCACCATGGTATAACAGAGTGCTACAGGATCCCTCTTAAACAATGCTGGTATAAATGAAAAAAACTCAAGACTTTCAGTATAAACCTGATGAGAGAAAAAATACTGAGAAATGCAATAAAGACAAAAACAAAATGCTATCAAAACAACTATAATAAATGGAACATTCAACAAGGGTTCTTTAGGTTGTTTCGGCAATCGGGAAACATCATTATGTTGGTGACTAAAAACTTTCATTGTATAAAATCTCGTATTTTTCAGAAAATGGGTTATTCTTTATACAAAATAAATATACCACTCCCAGTGATACAGAATCTTTTCAACGCCTCTTCGGAGCCCCTTTTTCAATAGCTCTACATGAAAACACGTGTATTTTATACAAAAGATTTTAAAAAGCATGGATACCAAGAATATGATTTACAAACTTAGTGGTATCCTGCTTACTTAAATGTGAAGTTATCATACAATACACAAGAACTTACGAATAGATAAACTCACTTATGAGGTGGTGTATAATCAAAATATATAAACATTGTTTTCTTACTAGAAATATATTGATCATTGCATTTTTTAACTAAGCTATACTTCGATTGATAAACTTTAAATAATCTTAAATCTCAATTTTTCCATTAATATAGCTTGCATTGCTTCTACTCTTTGAATGAAAAACGACATCTCTATGAGAAAAAACTACCAACACAGCTTTCTCTAGATATACTCATTGGTGTTTCATGATGAATTACTCTCTTGATAGCCTTTTTCCCTCATAAATGCAAAAGCGTCAGTCCATCTCTTTAACAAATATAAACAAGCCTTTCATTTCAACCTCTAACAGATATAATTCAAGAACTGTCTCCTATGAAACACTGAAAAAATACGTTGGTTCTAATGATGCATCTTTGAATTTAAACAGTTCATGAAGGAAATTTTTATTCCTTATCTTAGAGAATCTTATCTGCACATCCGCCACTTGTAATGCGCAAGAGAATAATTTGGATTAATTCAATATAGAAAAATTTTAAATGAGAAAATCATAGGAATTTGAACCTCCTATTAAGTTGTAAAATGATAAATGACCATTATAAATCAATGTATTATAAATAGATAACACACTCATCATTGAAGAGGAAGATCTTGAGAATTCTGCTTGCAATCCTTTAACCACACATCATAAATAGGATGCTCAACAGCATTCAAACCAGGACTATCTGCAAACATCCATCCTGTAAAAATACGCCGTATTTTTTTATCTAATGTCACTTCATTGACTTCAACAAAACCAGTTGTACGCGTTGGTTCATCTTTAGAGCTCGTATAACACGCACGTGGTGTTACCTGTAATGCACCGTACTGATAAATTTTACCAAGAGTAACTTCAAAACGTGTGGTCCGCCCCGTGATTTTGTCAAGACCTGCAAAAACAGCAATTCCATTGCTAATACGTTCAGCACGCACCCCATTATTTAAGGATAAAAACACTAAAATTCCCATTAAAAAAATATATATAAAATGCCTCACCCCTAACAATAAAAAAAATCTCATCATATCAAAATTAATCGCACCTTAAAAAATAATTCTTTTCATAACATAGATTCAAATAAGACAAAAATATACGAGCGCATTAAAACATTTTATTTTTTAGGTGACCACGCATCATAATCTTCATGCACACAAGAACACTCTCCACTGGAGGTGATAGCCCCCTTTGGTCGATAGCTCTCACTTGTTCCTGTCATATTTGCAACATGGGGCTTTTCCCATTCATAAGGATGATAATCCTCCTGTGTTGGTGGAGAATCACAGCGATGATGAATCCAGCCGTGCCAACCTGGTGGAATAGTAGAGGCCTCAGAATAGTCTTTATAGATAACCCAACGGTGCGGATAACCATCCTTATGAAGTCCCCCTTCATAATATATATTTCCAAATTGATCTTCCCCTATCCGCTTACCTTTGCGCCATGTGAAAAAACGCATACCAATGGTATTGCCATTCCACCATGTGAAGATTTGCTTAAAAAAACGAGCCATCTGCTATTCCATTCATTTAGTGCGCTCATGAAATTAATCGTTGGAATAAAACTGTTAACGATTGAAATTACCGAAAAAGTTACTAGGAAATTCAGCTACAATTTCAATTGATAGGATAACGTGCTATCCCTTAATTTCAAGAAGATATCATATGTATGGCTTCTTCTCCACCCCATAAAATTTAATCTATGCCAAGTTTCATCTTAACCAATTCATTAACAACTTGAGGATTTGCCTTACCACCTGTTGCTTTCATTACCTGTCCAACAAACCAACCAGCTAGAGCGGGTTTCTGTTTTGCTTGCGCAACTTTATCAGAATTATTAGCAATGATTTCATCAACGGCTCTCTCAATTGCCTTTGTATCCGTCACCTGCTTCATATTTCGCTCTTCTACAATTTGGCGTGCATCTCCCCCCTCATTCCAAATAATCTCAAAAAGATCTTTGGCAATTTTTCCAGAAATAACTCCTTCTTTTATGAGATCAATAATGCTTCCCAATTGATTTGGCGATACTGGTGACTCTTCAATCTCACGATTATCTTTATTTAAAGCCCCTAAAAGGTCATTAATCACCCAATTGGCAACCATTTTTCCATCACGCCCACGCGCTACTTCTTCAAAATAATCAGCAATAGCCTTTTCCGTCACAAGAATGGAAGCATCATACACTGTCAATCCCATTTCCTTAACAAAACGTGCTTTTATAGCGTCAGGTAATTCTGGTAAGTCTTCTGCCAAAGCATCCACAAATGCCTGATCAAATTCTAATGGTAAAAGATCAGGATCAGGAAAATAACGATAGTCATGTGCTTCTTCTTTTGAACGCATAGAGCGCGTTTCACCTTTAGCCGCATCAAAAAGCCGAGTCTCTTGATCTATGACTCCTCCCTCTTCTAAAATTGCGATCTGACGACGCGCTTCATACTCAATTGCTTGACCAATAAAGCGAATAGAATTAACGTTTTTAATTTCACAGCGCGTTCCAAAATTTTCACCAGGACGACGAACAGATACATTGACATCTGCACGCATAGAACCTTCATCCATATTGCCATCGCAAGTGCCCAAATAACGAACAATCGTACGCAATTTTGTCATATAGGCTTTGGCTTCATCTGATGAACGCATATCAGGTTTGGAAACAATTTCCATAAGAGCAACACCAGAACGATTAAGATCTACAAAAGACATCGTTGGATGTTGATCGTGCATCGATTTTCCAGCATCCTGTTCAAGATGCAACCTCTCAATTCCCACTTCAATATCTTCAAATTGGCCATTCGAATCTGGACCAACAGATATGATAATCTTTCCCTCTCCCACAATGGGATAGCGAAATTGAGAAATTTGATACCCCTGCGGTAAATCTGGATAAAAATAATTTTTGCGATCAAAAACAGATTTTAAATTAATATGCGCCTTTAATCCTAACCCCGTTCGAACCGCTTGACGGACACATTCTTGATTAAGAACAGGCAACATACCTGGCATGGCTGCATCAATGAGTGATACATGATTGTTCGGCTCTGCACCAAATTTGGTTGATGCTCCTGAAAAAAGTTTCGAATTTGATATGATTTGCGCATGAACTTCCATGCCAATGATGACTTCCCAATCACCTGTAACTCCAGAAATAAAACGCTTAGAATCAGGAGTACGCGTATCAATGATGCTCATTGCCAATCCACTACCAATATTTTAAAATACACTCATGGCTTATCTAAAACCATTCTCTCAGTGCAATCATAGGATATAAATCTTACAAAAAGCCCGATTCTATCGGGCTTTTTCTGTTTGCATAAATATTAAGCTTTTTTAGGAGCCTTTTTCTTAACTGATGTTTTCTCTGTAGAGGTTTCTTTCACTGCAGATTTTTTCTTTGCCGGCTTTTCTTCAGGGACATCTGATTCGTCATATTCTTTCATCAACTCTTCAACCGTCACTTCTTTATCTGTGACTTTTATCTGTGCTAATAAATGATCAATGACCTTTTCTTCAAAAATTGGAGCACGTAGATTTTCAACAGCTTCCGGAGTCCTGCGGAAAAAATCCATAATCTCTTTCTCTTGTCCAGGATACTGACGAACCTGATCAAAAACGGCTGCTTTTAGCTCATCCTCACTAACTTTAACACCAACCTTCATTCCAATTTCAGAAAGCACCAAACCAAGACGAACACGACGCTGCGCAAGGACACGATATTCCTCCCGTGCCTTTTCTTCTGTAATACCTTCATCTTCAAAATTGCGCCCAGCCTTTTTCAAATCATCATTAACCTGAGCCCATATATTGTTAAACTCAATCTCTAAAAGTTCTTCAGGAATCTCAAATTTATAATCAGCATCTAAAGCATCAAGAATTTGACGCTTAACTTTTTGACGTGTCACTGAACCATATTGGCTTTCAATCTGCCCACGAACGACCTCACGTAAGCGATCTAGAGACTCTAAACCAACTTTTTGCGCTGCTTCATCATCAATTTTTAATTCATCTGGTTTAAAGACAGCTTTGACAGTAATGTCAAACTCTGCTTCCCGTCCCGCCAAATGTGCCGCACTGTAATTATCTGGAAATTTAACAAAAATCGTTTTTGCATCCCCAGCTTTCACACCAACCAATTGCTCTTCAAAACCAGGAATAAATTGTTTTGACCCAAGAATCAGTTGTGCATCACTATCTGCCCCACCTTCAAATGGAACGCCTTCAAGCTTACCTTGATAATCTATGGTAATACGATCACCTTCTTCAGAATCCCCCTCTTTTAGGGAATAATTACGCGTAGAAGAGAGGACGCGTTTGACTTGATCATCAATATCCTGTTCAGGAACAGTTGCAATTTCACGGATAACCGTAATGTGTTCAAAATCTTTAATTTCAATTTTTGGTAAAACTTCATACTTTAAACTAAAAGTAAAATCGGCGTTGCCATCTAGAATTTTTTCATCTTCATCTATATCAATTTTTGGCTGCATCGCTGCACGTTCATTGCGTTCTGCTAAAATAGAACGTGGTGCATCACTCAGTATCTCATTGAGAATCTCCGCCATAAAGGATTTACCATACATTTTTCGCAAATGCCCACTAGGCACTTTACCGGGACGAAAACCATTAAGCTTGATTTTTCCCTTGGTATTATCCAATCGTTCATTCAACTTTTCTTCTAAAACTTTCGCTGGAACCACGATCTTAATTTCGCGCTTCAGTCCTTCATTAAGCGTCTCGGTAACCTGCATTAAACACCTTCATTTTTCTAAGGAGAGGGATAAACCCACTCTAATAATCATTACATTCTAACACTTCGAGTGTTACATTTACCATGAAGCGGAATTTCAGACACGTAGAAATCCGTAGCACTTAAGGGATTGCTTTGGTGCGGATGGAGGGACTCGAACCCCCACGGTCTCCCGCCAGAACCTAAATCTGGTGCGTCTACCAATTTCGCCACATCCGCTCAAACTTACAAGCTAATAACCTTATATAAGCGGCGTTTCTATACCATTAATTACAGAAAAAAAGCAAACAAATATATTAAAAAAAACAAAATCTATGCTTTTCATACATAACTGCTTACGCTAAAAGTCAATTATGTTAAAGACATTTGATATCCCAATTCATATCATCGGTGGCGGTCTTGCGGGGTGTGAAGCAAGTTGGCAAATCGCTCAGTCAGGAATTCCTGTTGTTTTGCATGAAATGCGACCCGAAAAAAAATCAGATGCCCATAAAACCGATAAATTGGCAGAACTGGTTTGTTCAAATTCATTTCGTTGCGATGATTCATTAACAAATGCCGTAGGGCTTTTACATGCTGAAATGCGATTAGCGAAATCGTTAATTATGAAAGCTGCTGATGCCAACAAAGTTCCCGCAGGTAGTGCCCTTGCTGTTGACCGTGATGGATTTTCAAAAACTGTCACGACAGCACTCGAAAATCACCCTCTTATAACAATCCAACGTGAAGAAGTTCAAGAAATTCCTAAAGCTTGGAAACATGTTGTCATTGCAACGGGTCCCCTTACATCGCCTGCACTTGCTCAAGAATTACAAGCAATAACCGGTATAAAAGCTCTTTCTTTTTTTGATGCGATTGCACCTATTGTCCATACCGATAGTATTGATATCAACATTTGTTGGTATCAGTCTCGCTATGATAAAATTGGTCCTGAGGGAACAGGAAAAGATTATCTTAATTGTCCCCTCAACAAAGAACAATATAAAACATTCGTTGAAGCATTAAAAAATGCTGAAAAAACAGAGTTTCGTGACTTTGAAAAAACGCCCTATTTTGATGGATGCCTCCCCATTGAAATTATGGCTGAGCGCGGACTTGAAACGTTAAGACACGGTCCTATGAAACCTATGGGCTTAACCAATGCCCATAACCCTACAGTTAAACCTTATGCTGTCGTTCAATTACGCCAAGATAATAAACTTGGAACGCTTTACAATATGGTCGGCTTTCAAACAAAACTGAAATATGGTGAACAAATTCGCATTTTTAGAATGATTCCCGGTCTTGAAAAAGCAGAGTTTGCGCGCCTTGGGGGTCTTCACCGCAATACCTACCTCAACTCGCCAATTATTCTTGATCAAACCCTTCGTTTAAAACAAAAAAAACAACTACGCTTTGCAGGGCAAATTACCGGATGTGAAGGTTATGTAGAATCAGCGGCAATAGGGCTTCTTGCTGGACGTTTTGCTGCTGCCGAATATCATCATATTTCCCCTTGCCTACCCCCACAAACTACAGCATTCGGAGCCCTTTTGAATCATATTACGGGGGGACACATCATAGATGAAAAAGCAGAAACACAGTCCTTTCAGCCAATGAATATCAATTTCGGACTCTTTCCCCCTATTGCTTCTATTAAACATTCAGGAAAACGCCTAGCAAGTAAAGAAAAAAAATTAGTAAAAAAACAAGCCATAACAGCGAGAGCTCTCAATGATTGTACTCAGTGGTTAGCAGATAAAGAATCAAAGAGTTTCTGTTTATAAAAAACACACGATTCGCTTCTCATCTACTGATATGACTCTCGTGAAAAAATCATTCTAAAGCCTTTTAATGGCTGTCTCTCCCAATCAATAAATACTACCTACGTTTCATCATTTATTCAATTATGTAGGTGCTTGTAAAATAACTTTTGGCTATAAAAAACCTTTACCGCTACCAACAATTTATATGATTTAATAAATAAAAATAAAATAATCATATCAATATATTATGAATAATGAAAAATTAAATAGATGGAAAATACACAAGCAATACTGTACTATCTCTATTGATACTTTTTATATTATGTAATGTAATTAGTTTATAGAAGAAAAACGCTCGCTTGCATATCACAAGTGAAATAAAGATATGGAAAAAATATTTGTAGGATAGAGCTTGATCTGTCTCTTCCCTCTTAAATGCCAAGAAAAAACATAATATTGAAAGTGAAATCTGATTATCATAAGATTCTTTCATTTCAGATTCTCTTATAATAAATCGATAAAAATTATACTCTTGGTGCGTCACAAGCAAGCTTGGCGTATAAGTAAAAGAATAAAATTACCCCTTATGCACTCGTCTCAGATATTGAGGGCTAGTCGCAACATTATAGGAACTGAGAAAAATAGTACAGTGGCACCAATATGCGCTTTTATTAAGCGTAAATGGTGGTATATAATAACTTTTATACACTTCACAGAGTTTTTTGCCTCATACTATTTACGGGTCTTATTTTTGAAATAAACACCGTAACACTTCAGCGTAATAAAAGTTAACATTACATATTTTATAACCCATACCAGTACTTCACTAATACAGTGCAATATTTTATTGAAATGTCTAAAAACAATATATTTTAAGCTGACAGTACTTTATACAACACTTAAAATCATTTTCAAAAATACCAGCAATAAATGAAAATAAAAAATACCGCAAAGATCTCAAAATATTATATAAAAAACACGCATAATACATGTGTAAAAAAAACCCGCTTATAAATAAATCGGGTTTTTTAATGTCGCTTAAATTATTTTTTATTAACTGCTTCTTTAAGGCTTTTTCCTGCAGAAAATTTGGGTACAGAACGTGCTGGAATATCGATTTCAGCACCAGTTGAAGGATTACGCCCCTTTGTTGCAGCACGATGAGAAACTTCAAAAGAGCCAAAACCAGGAAGACGAACATCTCCTCCTGAAGCCAAAGCTTCTGTTACAGAAGCCATAAAAGCATCAACAACAGCACCAGCTTGCGCTTTCGAAACACCTGCCTTTTCAGCAACAGAGCTAACCAATTCACTTTTATTCATAAAATATTTCCTTTCCCTATATTACCTGACAACATGACTTAATCATGTTATTGGTCAGTTTATTGAAAAGTACAGCAAACAGAAGTCTTATTTTTATCCAAAACATTGTTTTTTTAGCAATAATCACAGTTATTCACGGAATTTTTTACTTTTTCCAACAAAAAACAGAATAATAACCTCAACAACGCCTTCTGCCACCTAAAAAATGTCGTTATAAATGAGATAAGTGAATCAGTGTGCAATCTGTATTCCTTCACTATCACTGCTCTCTGACCGGATTGGGACAGCCACCGTAGAGGGTTCTTTCCATTCAATAGTGTCTGGAAAACGAACCAAAGCGTGTTTCAAAACTTCACTCACATGATTTACCGGAATAATTTCCATATTATTTTTGACATCGTCAGGAATATCAACCAAATCTTTTGCGTTTTCTTCAGGAATAAGTACTTTTTTTATCCCTCCTCGAAGAGCTGCTAGGAGTTTTTCTTTTAATCCACCAATTGGTAAAACGCGTCCACGTAAAGTAATTTCACCAGTCATTGCAATATCTTTATGCACAGCTACTCCTGTAAGAACCGAAACAATTGCTGTCACCATTGCAATCCCAGCAGATGGGCCATCTTTTGGCGTCGCACCCTCTGGAACATGAACATGGATATCGCGTTTTTCAAAAAGTGGAGGTTCAATACCAAAATCAACAGCACGAGAACGTACATAAGATGCTGCCGCTGAAATGGACTCTTTCATAATATCACGTAAATTTCCAGTTACAGTCATCTTACCTTTGCCGGGCATCATAACTCCTTCAATGGTCAATAACTCTCCACCAACTTCTGTCCACGCAAGGCCTGTCACAACACCAATTTGATTTTCTCCTTCAATCTGATTGTAATGATAACGTTTAACACCCAAGAAATCATGAATATTATTTTCTGTAACTTTTACAGATTTTTGATGCGTTTTGAGAATTTTAGTAACGGATTTGCGGGAAATTTTCATGAGTTCACGCTCAAGGTTACGAACGCCTGCCTCACGTGTATAAAACTGAATAATTGACCTTAGTGCTCCATCAGAAATACTGAGTTCTTTTTTAGACAAACAGTGATCTTTTAGTGCCTTTGGTAAAAGATGCTGTTTAACAATTTCCATTTTCTCACATTCAGTATAACCAGCAATACGAATAATTTCCATACGGTCCATTAACGGACCTGGAATATTAAGCGTATTGGCAGTTGTGATAAACATGACATCAGAAAGATCATATTCAACTTCCAAATAGTGATCAATGAATGTACTGTTTTGTTCAGGATCAAGAACTTCTAATAAAGCGGATGAAGGATCTCCACGAAAATCTTGTCCCATTTTATCAATTTCATCAAGCAAGAAAAGCGGATTAGATTTTTTTGCTTTTTTCATAGACTGGATAATTTTTCCAGGCATCGAACCAATATATGTTCGGCGATGTCCGCGAATTTCTGCTTCATCCCGCACGCCTCCCAATGAGATACGAACATACTCACGCCCCGTCGCCTTTGCAATAGAGCGCGCTAATGATGTTTTCCCTACACCAGGAGGACCTAACAAACAAATAATAGGACCTTTTATCTTTGATGCGCGACTTTGTACAGCCAAATATTCAATAATTCGCTCCTTAACTTTTTCAAGACCGAAATGTTCATTATTCATGACCTTTTCAGCAAAATCTAAATTGTTTTTAATCTTAGATTTTTTACCCCAAGGCATTGCTAATAACCAATCAAGATAGTTACGGACAACTGTCGCTTCTGCAGACATAGGAGACATATTCCGTAATTTTCTCAATTCTGCCCCAGCTTTTTCCTGTGCTTCCTTGGATAGTTTTGTATTCTTGATGCGTTCTTCTAATTCAGAGAGTTCATCTCGGCTATCATCACCTGCGCCTAACTCTTTTTGAATAGCCTTCATCTGCTCATTGAGATAATATTCTCGTTGGTTTTTTTCCATTTGCCGTTTAACATGTGAACGAATACGTTTTTCAACTTGCAAAACAGAAATTTCTCCTTCCATGAAGGACAGAACTCGTTCAAGACGGGTCCGTACAGGTAAGAGCTCTAGTATTTCCTGTTTTTCTGCAAGTTTAATCATCAAATGAGAAGCAATCGTATCGGCAAGCTTAGAAGGATTATCAATCTGACCAATCGCATTAACAACTTCAGGAGAGATTTTTTTATTAAGCTTTACATAGTTTTCAAAATAAGCAATCACTGACCTTGAAAGAGCTTCAATCTCAACATCACTCTCTCTAGATTCTTCTGTAACAGTCGCATATGCCTGATGATAACCTTCACTTAAAGCAAATTGACTAATTTTTGCACGTGCAGTTCCTTCAACCAAAACCTTTACAGTACCATCAGGAAGCTTTAAAAGTTGAAGAATATTAGCAAATGTACCAATATGATAAATATCCTCTGATTTTGGATCGTCATCAGAAGCATTTTTTTGTGTCACCAAGAGTATTTGCTTGTCAACCGCCATCGTTTCTTCAAGAGCACGAATTGATTTTTCGCGCCCCACAAAAAGTGGAACAATCATATGGGGGAAGACAACAATATCACGAAGAGGTAAAACAGCATAAACCCCATCTCTTACTTCATCTGTCTTTTCATCAATATATTGCATAACTCTCCTTTCTGGAGCCTATGAGCTATCTACAACAACCAGCTCACCTTTAGAAAACCTCAGCTCTTCACAGTACATGAAGTGGTAATTACTCATACATAAATCAAGCATTATAATGATATTATTAGAAATACCTATCAAATACCGTTCATTATCACCTTTTATATTGTGCATCGCACAATATCATGCTGATACATTTTCTTTATCTTCTGCACGTTCTGAGTAAATATAAAGAGGACGCGCTTTCCCATCAACGACATCACTCGAAATAACCACTTTTTGAACGCCTTCAAGAGCCGGTAGCTCAAACATCGTCTCAAGAAGGATCTTCTCCATAATAGAACGTAAACCACGAGCACCGGTTTTACGTTCAATTGCTTTCTTCGCAATAACACGTAAAGCATCTTCATGAAATGCTAACTCGACATTCTCCATTTCAAAAAGACGCTGATATTGCTTTACTAACGCATTTTTAGGTTGTGATAAAATTTGCATGAGGGCGTTAACATCTAAATCCTCTAAGGTAGCGACTATAGGAAGGCGCCCAATAAATTCTGGTATTAGACCAAATTTTATAAGATCTTCAGGCTCTAAATCACGAAAAATTTCACCGACACAACGCTCATCAGGAGCCTTAACGGTCGCAGAAAAACCAATAGAAGTTTTTTCACCACGCCCTGAAATAATCCGTTCTAAACCTGCAAAAGCTCCCCCACAAATGAATAAGATGTTTGTGGTATCAACCTGAAGAAACTCTTGTTGCGGATGCTTACGTCCACCTTGAGGAGGAACAGAAGCAATCGTTCCTTCCATAATTTTTAATAACGCTTGCTGAACCCCTTCCCCCGAAACATCTCTTGTAATAGAAGGATTGTCAGCCTTACGAGAAATCTTATCAACCTCATCAATATAAACAATACCACGCTGCGCACGTTCAACATTATAATCTGCTGCTTGAAGAAGCTTCAAAATAATATTTTCAACATCTTCACCCACATAACCCGCTTCAGTCAAGGTGGTCGCATCCGCCATCGTAAAAGGCACATCAATAATACGTGCTAATGTTTGTGCAAGATAAGTTTTACCACAGCCCGTTGGACCAACAAGAAGAATATTTGATTTAGCCAACTCAATATCATTGCTTTTAGACTGATGCGCCAACCGTTTATAATGATTATGAACAGCAACAGAAAGAACACGCTTTGCATGCTGCTGACCAATAACATAATCATCAAGAACTGTTATAATTTCCTGTGGCGTAGGAACACCATCACGCACCTTAACCCCAGAAGACTTATTTTCTTCCCGAATAATATCCATGCAAAGCTCTACACATTCATCACAGATAAATACAGTAGGCCCCGCAATGAGCTTACGCACCTCATGCTGACTCTTGCCGCAGAACGAGCAATAGAGAGTATTTTTTGATTCGTTCCCGCTATTGCTAATTTTGCTCATTTTTCTTTCCTTTCACCACGATATATGAATACTTTGCCTTTTCAAAGGAAGCTTTTCATCATGAAAACTAAAAGACATATAGAAAACCATGCATGTCTCAATCTTTTTAGGTGTTTGTCTTATTTTGCGATATTTTTTATAAAACTCTGTGATTTAAAGTAGCTGTTTTTTCTATAAAAACTCTTAATCTTTTTCTTCTTTTTCAGTTTCTGCACGATATTGTATAACATCATCAACTAAGCCAAACGCTTTGGCTTCTTCTGCTGTCATAAAATGATCGCGATCGAGAGTTCTCTCAATAATCTCATAATCTTGACCTGTATGTTGAACATAAATTTCATTTAAACGCCGTTTCATCTTTATAATGTCTTGCGCATGTCGCTCAATATCTGAAGCTTGACCTTGAAAACCACCAGATGGTTGATGCACCATAATACGTGCGTTTGGCAATGTAAAACGATGACCTTTTGCTCCAGCTGTTAACAATAAAGACCCCATAGATGCCGCCTGCCCCATGCAAAGCGTAGAAACAGGAGGGCGAATAAACTGCATAGTATCATAAATAGCCATACCAGATGTTACGACACCACCTGGAGAATTAATATAAAGACTAATTTCTTTTTTAGGATTTTCCGCTTCCAAGAAAAGCAATTGTGCACAAACAAGCATTGCCATACCATCTTCGACAGGACCATTAATAAAAATAATCCGCTCCTTTAAAAGACGGGAAAAAATATCATAGGCCCGTTCACCACGATTGGTTTGTTCAATAACCATAGGAACAAGGCTTAATGCTGTTTTCATTGGATCACTCATATTTTTACTTTCCGTTCATATAACAACCGCTCTTTACACATTCAATGTTTTTATCCATATGTTAACATTACTCTCTTGCGCAAGCTACAATCAAGAGCTATTTAAGGTAGATTAAAATCTCAATAGTTAAAATAGCAATAATAACTCTATCTAAACAAATGATGAACATCAGGGATGCGAGATACCGCCCAATGGTAAAAACTTCCTTCCTGAGGTCTTTTCGTGGTCTTTGTCTTTCTGTGAATATGAAAGCCTATCAAGCGTGAATCTGTAAGCGGCTTTATGCCAAAAGCTGGTTCAAAAATACGTTCAGTTTTTCGCCCAGTCCAATAATAAAAAGTTTCCTTTTCCTTTGCTTCATGAAAAAAACCATATCGTTTTGCTAATCGTGAAATACCATCATTGCCAAATATCGTAACACCAAGACTTCCCGGTAAAATCGGCATTTTTTTTCTCTTTAACCAGAATGGTCTCCAAATACGACGCTTAAATCCAAGCCAATGAGGAATAATTTCTGTGCCTGCCCAATAATCTTCAAATATTTTTATAATAGGGTTATTGGGCGGAAAATAAAGTGCAGAAACGCCTACTCTTGTATTATTTTCTCTTGCCAACCAAACCTTATCCGCATCTGGATGAAATTGTTTAACAAGGTAAACATCTGTATCTAACCAAACACCTTGTTGATATTTCATCAGCATAACACGAAAAAAATCCGAAAACTGAACAATTGTACACCCTGGTTTATTATCAGAAAAATCGGGGTCAAGGCGATAAATTGCTGAGCGTGGTAAAATTGATTCGGCTTCATGCAACTCAACACCGGCAGGAAGATTATCTATTTTTTTATCATAACTAAAAAGCTTAACGCGCTGTCCAGTTTTAACCATTGAGGACAAACAAAGCCTATCCACCAATCTTAATTGTCCACTATACCAAAAAGTACAAATATCCATAGATAATATATCAAAAATATTCTAAACTTACGCGAAAGAGTTGTTCAACATCACGAACCCTATCAGCAAGAGCAAAAATCACTATTCTATCACCAGACAAAATGCGCGTATCTGCCGAAAGTTGTATTATTGTCTTATTGCGATAAATTGCACCAATTCTCAAACCATCTGATAAATTGAGCTCTGATAATGACTTACCAACCAATGAAGATGTTTGCATCACTTCAGCTTCAATAATTTCTGCTCGGCCATTAAAAACTGAATGAACAGAACGAATACGTCCACGGCGCATTTGTTGCAAAATTCTCGATATTGTAACGCTATGGGGATTAAGATATGCATCCACACCAACAGCACGACTAAATTCTTGATAGGCAACATTATTAATCAATACCATATTGGCTTTGCAGCCCAATCTTTTAGCAATAATAGCGCTTAAGAGATTAACCTGATCTTGATTGGTCAATGTAAT
This sequence comes from Bartonella sp. MU70NMGDW, assembly GCF_042194085.1. Classification (NCBI taxonomy): domain Bacteria; kingdom Pseudomonadati; phylum Pseudomonadota; class Alphaproteobacteria; order Hyphomicrobiales; family Bartonellaceae; genus Bartonella; species Bartonella sp. MU70NMGDW. The sequence continues at coordinate 15,010 of NZ_JBHIMK010000016.1, read as the reverse complement.
CATTAAATCGGACTGATCAATTCCCGCATCTTGAAGAATCACTGGATCTAACACGTTACCGTATAAAACTGTTGTTTTTTCAAGCTGATCAGCAATCGTGAGAGCTCTTTCTCTATGCGATTCTATAATCTTCAATTTTAATTTATGGAAACGCTTTTCAATAGCCTGTGCAACATAAAGGCCAATGTGACCGCCTCCTGCAATAATCATGCGGTGGGCATCTTGTTCTTTATGACCAAAAAGCCCAACAGCACGGCGCATTTGATCACGAGCAACAACAAGATAGGTTATATCACCAACGCGTAATTGCGTTTCTGAATGTGCAACCAATAATTCCGCGCCACGTTTAATAGCGGTAACCGTCGTATGAAGATCTGGAAAAAGCTCTGTTAATTGACGCAAAGGTGTATTAATAACTGGACAATCTTCCATGCATTCCAAGGCTAGCGCAACAACATCATCATTACAAAAATAAAGAACATCTATTGCACCAGGTAAAGCAATACGGCGCAAAACCATTTCCCCAACTTCAACTTCTGGCGAAATAACCACATCAATGGGAATATTCTCTCTGGAAAAAAGCGTCTTATAACGTGGTTCTAAATAAGATTGTGAACGAATACGAGCAATTTTTGTGGGCACATTAAATAATGAATGTGCTACTTGACAAGCTACCATATTGACTTCATCAAACAAAGTGACAGCAATCAACATATCAGCTTTGTCTGCATCTGCAGCCAAAAGAACTTCAGGACGTGAACCGTGACCAACAAAACCTCTCACATCCAATGTATCGCGAATCTTTTCAATTAATCTCGTTTCAATATCAATAACAGTAACATCGTGATTTTCAGCAGCAAGACGCTCTGCTATCCCATACCCAACCTGTCCTGCTCCGCAAATAATAACACGCATCGCTTTAAGAAACTCCAAGCGCTTTAAGTTTACGGTGCAAAGCTGAACGCTCCATGCCTATAAATTCAGCAGTACGTGATATATTTCCACCCAAACGCCCAATCTGTGCCACTAAATATCTCTTTTCAAACAATTCTCGTGCTTCACGTAACGGCAAATCCATTATACTTTCATCTGAATCCATTTGAAGACGTGGCAAAGAATCACTTACTTCACTGGGAAGAAAGTCCGCTGTTATAGGACCATCACCATCCCGCACAAGAATAAGAAGACGCTCAATATTATTGCGTAATTGCCGCACATTACCCGGCCAAGCATGCGTTTGCAAAATAGCAATCACATCATCACTGATTGCACGCGGTTTAATCCCAACCTGCTGTGATATTGTTTTTACAAAATGATGTACAAGTTCTGGAATGTCTTCACGACGCGCTGAAAGGGGCGGAACAGCAATAGGAACAACCGAAAGACGGTGGAAAAGATCTTCTCTAAAGCGCCCATCAGAAATGAGGTTTTCAAGATTTTGCGCTGTCGAAGAAATAATACGCACATCCACTTTAACACGTTTTGTGCCGCCAACTCTTTCAAATGTCTGCCCCGTTAACACCCGAAGAATCTTACCTTGAGTCTCACGTGGCATGTCAGCAATTTCATCAAGATATAATATACCGCCATGAGCTTCCTCTAAGGCACCGATCTTGCGCTCTCTTCCTTCCATTTCACTGCCAAACAGCTCTATTTCCATTCTTTCCGGAGTAATCGTTGCAGCATTTATTGTAACAAATGGCCCATTCGAACGCGTTGAGAGCGCATGAATAGTTCGTGCAACAGTTTCTTTTCCTGCCCCTGAAGGACCTGTTATCATGACGCGACTATTGGTTGGTGCTACTTTTTCTATGATTTGACGCAAATTTTTTACAACTGTCGATTTTCCGAGCAACTCTAATGTCTCGTTCGAACGCTTTCGCAATTCTAAAAGCTCACGTTTTAAATTTGAGTTTTCAAGTGTTCTCTCTGCAACCAATACAAGTCTATCAGCTTTAAAAGGTTTTTCAATGAAATCATATGCCCCTCGCTTTATAGCGGAAACAGCCGTCTCAATATTACCATGACCAGAGATCATAACGACCGGAAGAGCCGGATATTGCGTTTTAATTTCATCAAGCAATGCTAAACCATCAAGACGACTACCCTGTAGCCAAATATCCAAAAAAATGAGCTTTGGAATACGCTCACTAATTTGAGCCAATGCTTCATCAGAGTTACAAGCAACACGCGTTTCATAACCTTCATCATCTAAAATACCAGCAACAAGCTCACGAATATCTGCTTCATCATCAACAATCAAGATATCTGATACCATACTATTCCCCTATCTTATGATTTATGGCTTGTATAATACTACCCTGCTTACCCCCATCCGCCGGAAATATCAAACGGATCATCGCACCACGACCTTCATAAAAACTCTCCGGTGCATCATGAAGCTCCATGGAACCACCGTGATCTTCAATAACTTTGCGCACAATGGCTAACCCGAGCCCTGTTCCTTTTTCCCGCGTTGTTATATAGGGCTCTAATAACTTTTGTCTTTGCTCTTTAGGAAGTCCTTTCCCATTATCAACAACATCCACAACCACCCATTCCTCTTGACGATAAGAACGGACAAGAATATGACCGTGAATATTTTCCTCTCGCACAACTGAATCTATGGATTCGCTCGCGTTTTTGATAACATTGCAAAAAGCTTGTACAATGAGACGGTTATCAAATGCACCCATAAGTGGTAGACTTCCTAAATCTTGCTCAAAATGAATATCATGTCGTGTCACTTCTATCAAGAAACATGCTTCGCGCAACAATTCTCGTATATCTAAAATATGCATTTGTGGTTTGGGCATACGTGCAAAAGAGGAAAACTCATCAACCATACGCCCAATATCTCCAACCTGTCGAATAATTGTCTCAATACACCGCTCAAAGACCTCTCTATCTTGTGTAATAACTTTGTTATAACGTTTACGAATGCGTTCGGCGGATAACTGAATGGGTGTGAGGGGATTTTTTATTTCGTGTGCAATACGCCGTGCAATATCCGCCCACGCCGCTGTACGTTGCGCTGCAACAAGGTCTGTAATATCATCAATTGTTAGAACCCAAGATTGCCCCTGTCCATCATCCTCTTCCATCGTAACTTGGACATTACAGACACGCTCTTTTCCTGCAACGTTTAAAGTAACCTGCTCACGATGATTTTTACGATCCAATGAACGTGCAAACTGAAAAACCTGCCAAATTTCAGCACTTAAAGATAAAAGACTTTGTCCAACAACGTGTTCAGAGCGAATATCAAACATCGCTTCAATAGACCGATTAATAATTGTAATATCACCATTATCATCTATACCTGCTACTCCTGCTGTTACACCCGATAACACTGCTTCAGAAAAACGCCTTCTCTCATCAATTTGATCACGCACTGCAATCAACTCATTGCGCCGACTTTTCAATTCACTAACCATGTAATTAAAAGTTTTGGATAATTGCCCAATATCCCCATCTTTTGCTCGTACTGGCACAAAAATTTCCATATTTCCAGTAGCAACATCATCAGCTGCACTAATGAGAAGACGAATAGGACGTACTAAGCGATCAGCGACAGCAATAGCGGCCCAAATAGCTGATAGGAATAAACTAAAAAAAAGACATAAATAAAGCATACCAAATGCAATTTGCGTCAGCAGGCGATTTTCATTTAAATCACGATAACGATCTGTATTGACTTCTGTCAAACGCAAAGCAGATAAAACACCTTTATCAACGTCACGCACCAAATATAGAAATGTGTTTGGAATGTTGGTAAATTTTAAAATAATACCAAAATAATCATGCACGCCTGGTTGAAAAGAAAAAGGCCTCGCACTGGTTGCACGTTCAATAAGATTGGAAGGAGGAATTGGCAGTTTATCTTCATCACCAAGAGCACTCGATATAAAAATAGCTCCGCTAGAACTTAACAAAAATGCGCCACGCAAATTGCGTCCTATAGCATGGCGCGTCAATTGCATCCTATATTCAGCTGGATTACGTTCTAAGAGTTTTTTGTTATCAAGTGCAAATGCCATCGCGTAGGATAAATTTTTTAAATTTTGAAGCATTTCATCTGCATAAGCATTTGCTAAATCAATAGAAGAGCCCACAATTTGCCGCGTTGTTGTATCAAACCATCGATCAAGTCCCAAATTTAGTGCTGGACCCGATACAAGAGCTACAGCAACAGCTGGCATTGTTGCAACAAGTGCAAACAATGAAATAAGGCGCACATGAAGACGCGACCCTGCACGCCTTGAACGCCAAGCACGAATGATCGGAATCATCTCATAAAAAACGATGACAATAAGCCCTAAAACCCAAAAACTATTAATCCCTATAAGAATAAGAGTTACTGTTCTACTGGGAACAACAGGGGTTAATCCAATAAGAATAATAAATGAAACAGAGGCCGTAAGTAAAGCCAATACAATAATTGTAATCCCTAAAAAAATATATACCTTACTTAAACGATACAACTCATCGTTATAAGTATTTTTATCTATGTCTTGAAGATTCGTCACAGATGTTATATTCGTCATGAGCTTACATACCCTTATCCCATTATTCTCATATAACCTTTTGTAGCAAAAATTGACAATACTAATACTACATTTAAAATAGAGCAAATATAGTCAACGAGAAAGAACTTCTACATTTTGCAAAATATCTTTAAAATAAACTGTGTTCGACGATACTTTACGAAGGAAATGAGATGCGATTAACAAAACAAACAAATTATGCTCTTCGAATGCTCATGTATTGTGCAGATAATCAGGGAACTCTCAGTCGTGTTCCAGAAATTGCTAAAGCATATGCCGTTTCAGAACTTTTTTTATTTAAAATCCTTCAGCTGCTTGTTCAAGCAGGTTTTATACAAACAGTGCGTGGACGCAATGGTGGAGTTAGATTGGCGAAACCCGCAGCAGAGATTTCAGTCGCTGATGTTGTGAAAGTAACAGAAGATAACTTTTCCCTAGCAGAATGTTTCGATACTGCAGAACCAACTTGCCCCTTGATCGATTTTTGTGGTTTAAATACCGCACTTCAAAAAGCATTAAATGCTTTTTTTGAGGTGTTATCCGTGATATCCCTTGCTGATCTACAACAACCATCCTTTCAAAATCATTTTAAAATTAATGACAAAAAGGCAAACTAAGATTATAATACAAGGAGATTAGGTATTTCTATTGCAGCAATAATATTAGCCGCTGGACGTGGTGAAAGAGCAGGATCTCCCCATGAAATTCCAAAACAATATCGGCTTCTAGGACAAAAGCCGATTATTTATCATACCGTGCATTGTTTTTTGCAGCATCCAGCTATCACAACAATTATCCTTGTTATTCATCCAGAAGATCGTCAAATCTGTGAACAAGCTATTGGTGATTTTAAAGAGCGCCTTATTATCGTTGAAGGAGGCAATACACGTCAAATCTCTACCTTAAATGGACTTCAGGCACTCAAAAAATTCAATCTCCAATATGTGCATATTCATGATGGTGCACGCCCCTTTATCGAAAACAAGCTTCTTGATAACATTCACAATACAATCACCCCTCAAGAAGGTGTTCTTCCTGTTCTTCCCATCTCTGATACCCTTAAACGTGTAAATAATCAGCATGTTTTAGAAACAATTCCCCGTACCCATCTTTATAGTGCACAAACTCCACAGTGTTTTCCCTTTGAACATATCTTAGCGGCCCATAAGCAAGCAAAACAAGCTTGCAAAAAAGAATTCACTGACGATTCTGCGATTGCCGAATGGTTTGGAATTCCTATGCGTATCGTTCCTGGGGATCCTAACAACATAAAAATTACATGGCATGAAGATTTTAATACCGCACATTTATATCTCCAAAAGAAAATGCAAATGTTTCCTGATATCCGCACCGGCAATGGTTATGATGTTCACTCTTTCGAGGAAGGTGACTTTCTTATTTTATGTGGTATAAAAATCCCTTTTCATAAAAAATTAAATGGACACTCCGATGCAGATGTTGCTCTTCACGCGCTAACAGATGCCCTGCTCGCTACGCGAGGTGCTGGAGATATTGGCACACATTTCCCTCCCTCTGATCCCCAATGGAAAAATGCATCATCAGAAATTTTTCTCCGTCATGCTCTTGATATTCTAAAACAAGCAGGTGGTCGTATCGCCAATGTTGATATCACAATTATCGCTGAAAATCCTAAAATTGGTCCCTATCGTCATGCCATGACAGAAAATCTTATGACAATACTTTCAATGACACCTGATCGAATCTCTATCAAAGCAACAACAAATGAAAGGCTTGGATTTATTGGTCGTGGTGAAGGAATTGCTGCTCTTGCAACAGCGAGCGTTCTTTATTCAGGAGAACTTCCCCAATGACATATCTTTGTGAAAAACAAGCACATGAAGTCCTTAATATCTTTCGCCAAAAAGGTTTGCTGTTAACAACTGTAGAGTCTTGTACAGGAGGACTCATTGCTGCAAGCCTCACAAATATTGCAGGCTCGTCAGATGTTCTCGATTGTGGATTTGTTGTTTATTCAAATGAATCTAAAACACGCCTTGTTGGCGTTTGTGCTGAACTTATAAAAACCTATGGCGCCGTTTCAAAAGAAGTTGCTCTTGCAATGGCTGAGGGTGGATTAAAACATTCACAAGCTGACATTGCAGTCTCTGTAACAGGAATTGCTGGTCCAGGAGGAGAAAGTCTTGATAAACCTGTAGGACTTGTGCATTGCGCAGTTGCTTACAAAAATCATAAAACTCTGCACAAAGAAATGCACTTTGGTCATCTTAACCGCAATGCTATCCGCCATGCAACTGTTGAAAATGTTTTTAAAATGATTCTGGAATTGCTTCACTGAATTCCCCATACTAATTTCAAAGCTCTCTATTCCACATTGAGTCTATAATCGTCAACATCTTGAAAAAATGATTTATTGCACCACAACTTTCAGTTGAATTAATCAAATTTATTCACTTGCACGCCACAAGAAAAAAACTGTATAAATAAAATGATTAAAGAAAAGGATACTTGTACCTCTCTCAAATGCTAAGAGCTCGCGCAACATCTCGAGAGATGGCAAATAAATGGTGCAGGCTGACTTCTTCATAAGTGTAAAGATGTTGATTTATATACTTTTACGAGTATCTATACTATTTATTATGAAATGGGTATGACGCAAGCATGTCCTATTTGGGCGTTTTGTTTGGATATGCCTCTATTAAAAAAGAGAAACAAAAGCGTGAAGCTGTGCATCATCTTCATCATTTAAAATGATATTCCTTTAATATGCTTTTCAAAGCTGAAAAAGATGAATTAAAACAAATAGTAAAGATGGAAACCAGTTTTCACCTTCACGCCGTTATAAGCAATACGTATTGTTAAAAAATAACAG
>NZ_JBHIMK010000016.1:0-7512 GCF_042194085.1 Bartonella sp. MU70NMGDW | reverse complement strand
AAAACAAATAGTAAAGATGGAAACCAGTTTTCACCTTCACGCCGTTATAAGCAATACGTATTGTTAAAAAATAACAGAATAGACTATGTTATCGTAGAGCCATAAATCTGATGCGCACGCTTCTCAAAAGCGTCGGTGAATTTACGAAACGCAATATCAAACATTGAGCCCATCACTAATCCAAGCGTTTTACTTTTAAATTCATAATCAATAAAAAACTCTACATTACATGCATTGGTATTTTCAATATCATGAAAGGACCAACGATTTTCAAGATATTTGAATGGACCATCAATATATTTAACTTCTATAAGATTTTTTTCCGGCTGAAGAAATACTTGAGTCGTAAAAGTTTCACGGATAATCTTATAGCCAACGGTCATATCCGCAAGAAGCAACATTTTTTTCCCATACTCTTTTCGAGAACGTACTATTAAAGACTCACACATTGGTAAAAATTCAGGATAACGCTCAATATCTGAAACCAGCTCAAACATTTCACTGGCACTATGGGTGATCTGCCGATGTATTGTAAAAATCGGCATAATTATCTCTGTAAGGAAAATTTTTCATCACGCGCTTTTTGCAAAATAGCAAAATCATCTCCAGCATGATGAGATGAACGTGTCAGAGGATTGGAGGCCATATGTAAAAATCCTTTTACTTTACCAATCTTGGCAAAAGACTCAAATTCTTCAGGAGGCACAAAACGAACAACTGGATGATGTTTTCGTGTAGGCTGCAAATATTGTCCAATCGTCATAAAGTCAACATCAGCAGAGCGCAAATCATCCATCAATTGCAAAATTTCATTTCGCTCCTCCCCAAGACCAACCATAATTCCCGATTTTGTAAAAATTGTTGGATCAAGTTCTTTAACGCGTTGTAATAAACGAATTGAATGAAAATAACGTGCCCCTGGACGAACCTTCAAATATTTAGAAGGAACTGTTTCTAAGTTATGATTAAAAACATCAGGCTTAGCAGCAACAACAACTTCTAAAGCGCCATCCTTATGACGAAAATCAGGTGTCAGAACTTCAATTGTTGTTTTAGGAGTTTTTTGACGAATCGCATAAATAACTTTTGCAAAATGCTCAGCACCACCATCAGCAAGATCATCACGATCAACAGATGTAATGACAACATGTTTTAATTCCATCCGTGCAACAGCATCGGCTACACGTTCTGGCTCATTATCATCAACGGCAAGTGGAATACCTGTTGCAACGTTACAAAAAGCACAAGCACGCGTACATATTTCACCTAAAATCATAAAGCTAGCATGCCGCTGGCTCCAACATTCGCCAATATTAGGGCAACCAGCTTCTTCACATACAGTCACTAACTTATGCGTACGTACAATACCATGTGTTTCCTTATAAATTGGCGATGTTGGCGCTTTTACACGAATCCAATCTGGCTTTTTTTGAACGCTTGTATCAGGACGATGTGCCTTTTCAGGATGACGCAAACGTCTATTTGTAACTCTATCAACAACCGTAACCATTTAAGCCTTTGCCTTATAAATACGAAGTAACAATCAAAAATATAAAATCTTTCATACAATCCAGTCATCAAGCGTTTAAAACTTGACCATAAGCATCCAATACACTTTCTTTCATCATTTCCGATAAAGTCGGATGTGGAAAGACAGTATGCATTAATTCTTCTTCTGTTGTTTCAAGATTCATAGCAATAACAAAACCCTGTATCAATTCTGTTACCTCAGCCCCTACCATATGGGCCCCAAGAAGCTGTCCTGTTTTTTTATCAAAAATTGTTTTTACTAACCCCTGATCTTCACCCAAAGCAATCGCCTTGCCATTCGCAGCAAAAGAATAACGACCAATACGTATATCATAACCTGCTTCTTTTGCTGTAGCTTCTGAAAGCCCTACAGAGGCAACCTGTGGTGTACAATATGTACACCCTGGAATTTTTCTTTTATCAAGCGGATGAGCATTCTTTAAACCTGCAAGATGCTCAATACATATCACACCTTCTTCTTCTGCTTTATGTGCCAACATAGGAGGACCTGCTACATCACCAATAGCATAAATGCCTTCCACCCCCGTCCAACTCCATTCATCGGTTACAATGCACCCGCGATCGGTTTTTATTCCCAAAGCTTCTAAACCAAGATTCTCAATATTACCTTGCACCCCAACAGCCGAAATCAACCGGTCAACAGTCATTGACTCTATTTTACCTTGAACATCAATATGTACAGTCACAGAATCAGAAGATTTTTCAACCTTTGTTACTTTTGCTTGACGAAGAATGCGTAAACCTTTTTTCTCTAACTGTTTACAAGCAAACGTTGAAATTTCAATATCTTCAGCAGGCATGATGTGGGGCATCATTTCAACAACAGTTACTGTCGCCCCCATATCACAATAAAAAGAGGCAAATTCAATGCCAATAGCCCCAGACCCTATAACCAAAAGCGATTTTGGCATTGCTGGCGGTATCATAGCTTCAAAATAAGTCCAAATGAGTTTTCCATCTGGCTCAATACCAGGAAGGACACGAGGACGTGCACCCGTTGCAATAATGATATGCTTTGCTTGATATGTTCCCTCCCCTAACGTCCCTTTAGGGACTGGATTTTGCGGTTGCATAATCGGTTTGGAGGATGAAGAAACCATAATTTCCGCAGGATGGCTTCTCTTCGCTTCTTTAGTAAGCTTTGCTTCACCCCAGATAATATCAATTTTGTTTTTTTTCATTAAAAAATCAACACCAGCATTTAAACGTGCTGAAACACCGCGTGAACGTGCCACAACATCTTTGATGTTTGCCTCAATTGAACCATTAATTTTTAGTCCATAATTTTTTGCATGTTCAGCAAAATGTTTCATTTCCGCTGAACGTAGAAGGGCCTTTGTTGGAATACACCCCCAATTTAAACAGATCCCTCCCAAATGTTCACGTTCAACAATCGCAGTCTTAAAACCACATTGTGCTGCACGAATTGCGGTTACATATCCGCCTGGACCTGATCCAATCACAATTACATCATAAAGATTTGCCACAGTAATTCCTCCATGGATATATATAAAACGGATATGCATTTTTTGAACTTAAAACTGCAAAACAACATCACAGAATTATCTTATGTCTTTTTCTTTAAGCTTCACGTAAATGCTTTACCCAAACTAGAAATAGCAATAACATTGCTCTTCAAACTCTTTAAAATTGTTTTTATTCTCTTAACACACTCTCTCACAATTTACGTGAAGAACTGTTAAACAGTTCAAACCAACATTGCTAATGGATTTTCAATCATCTTCTTAAAAGCCCGCGCGAGCTCTGCGGCTAAAGCACCATCGACAGCACGATGATCCGCAGAAATTGTAACTGACATAACTGTCGCAACAACTAATGCACCATTTTTAACAACGGCGCGTTCTTCCCCTGCACCAATCGCAAAAATCGTCGCATGCGGTGGATTAAGGATAGCCAAAAAACTTTTTATACCATACATCCCCATATTTGATACAGCTGTTGTTCCACCCTGATATTCTTCCATTTTTAACTTGCCCTCACGCGCACGCTTTGCAAAATCCTTCATCTCTTTGGAAATAAGTGATAACGGCTTTTCCTCTGCATGGCGAATAATCGGCGTAATTAATCCATTGGGAATAGAAACAGCAACCCCAACATCACAATGTTTATGATGAAGCATTCCGCCTTCAAGCCAAGAGACATTCGCATCAGGAACAGCTTTCAAAGAAAGTGCGACAGCTTTGATCACCATATCATTAACAGAAAGCTTATAAGTAGGCTGAGTTTCTTCCTGCCCCTTAATCATTGGTGCAGCAGCATTCAGTTGTGTACGCAGTGCTAACAGCGCATCAAGTTCACAATCTACCGTTACATAGAAATGTGGAACTCTCTGTTTTGATTCCATCAAACGTGTTGCGATTGTTTTACGCATATTATTATGGGGTGCGAAGGTATATTCATCCTCTTTAAAGAGTTTCAGTATCTGTTTGTCAGAAGCACCTGTAGCTACTAGCTCCCCTATTTGTGATGAATAAGACACTTTAGAAATATCACTACTCACAGCTTTTTCTACATCGCGCTTGATAATACGCCCATGCGGACCACTTCCAGAAATAAGGGATAAATCAAGGCCTTCCTGAGATGCTAATCGCCGCGCTAAGGGAGAGGCAAAAAGACGCGCTACCTTTTTATCTTGCTGTATTAATTGCTGAGCTGATGATTCATGAGACATTTTTGTACCCTTTGAGTCCGTCTGTTTCAGAGAATCTGTCTGTTTTACGCGCTCTGGTTCTTGTTTTGTAGAAGAAGAGATTTCTTCTGAAACTTTTGCCGCTTCAGCTAAATCTTCACCTTCTTCTGCTAAAACAACAATTAAAGCATTTACTTTAACGCCTTGTGTTCCAGCAGGAACAACAATTTTGGCAACCCTACCTTCATCAACGGCTTCGACTTCCATTGTCGCTTTATCCGTCTCAATCTCAGCAATAACATCACCGGAGGAAACCTTATCTCCCTCCTTAATATTCCATTTTGTTAAATTTCCCTCTTCCATCGTAGGGGAAAGTGCTGGCATTGTAATTTTAATGGGCATTATGCTTTCCTCCGTTATGCTCTGTATGTCACAGCCTTAACGGCCTCAATAATCTCAGCAGTATTAGGCAAAGCCAACTTCTCAAGATTAGCAGCATAAGGCATCGGAACATCTTTACCAGAAATCGTAGCAATTGGCGCATCAAGATAATCAAAAGCCTGCTGCATAACACGCGTTGCTATTTCAGTTCCCACGGATGACTGAGGAAATCCCTCTTCAATTGTTACCAAACGACCTGTTTTTTTAACTGAAGAAAGAATTGTTGGAAGATCCATCGGGCGAATGGTTCGTAAATCAATCAATTCAACATCAATACCAAGTTGTTCAATTTCCGGCAACGCTTGAACGGCATAATGCATTCCAATTCCACACGCGACAATCGTCACATCTTGTCCAGACTTATGGATGCGCGCCTTACCAATAGGCAAAACAAAATCATCCAGTTGAGGAACTTCAAATTGATGCCCATACAAAATTTCATTTTCAAGAAAAATAACAGGATTATCATCACGAATAGCAGCTTTCAGCAAACCTTTTGCATCTGCAGCACTATAAGGCATGACAACTTTCAAACCTGGCACATGACTATACCATGCAGCATAGCATTGAGAATGTTGAGCACCAACACGGGCAGCCGCACCATTGGGACCTCGGAAGACCATAGGAGCGGTCATTTGTCCACCAGACATATAACGTGTTTTTGCTGCTGAGTTAATAATTTGGTCCATCGCCTGCATCGCAAAATTAAATGTCATAAACTCGACAATAGGACGTAACCCTCCAAAAGCAGCCCCGACAGCCAGCCCAGCAAAGCCGTGCTCTGTAATTGGGGTATCAATAACTCGGCGTTCTCCGAATTCTTCCAATAAACCCTGACTAACCTTATAGGCACCTTGATATTGCGCGACCTCTTCCCCCATGAGAAAAACTTTTTCATCACGCCGCATTTCTTCAGCCAAAGCCTGATTAAGCGCTTCACGAACTGTCATTGTAACCATTTGTGTTCCCGCTGGAATATCAAAATTAGGAGATGTATCAAAAGTAGGAGCAGACTGCGGAACTGACGATGCCAGAGAAAGAGGAGATTCCTTAGTTTTTTTTGCTGTATCAGTAGGTTGCGAAATATCCTCAGCACGCTCACCTTCTTCTAACAAAATCGCAATAACAGTATTAACCTTTACGCCTTCAGAACCTTCAGGCACAAAAATTTTACCAAGAGTACCTTCATCAACGGCCTCTACTTCCATTGTAGCCTTATCCGTTTCAATTTCAGCAATAACATCGCCAGAGCTAACCTTATCACCTTCTCTCTTGAGCCATTTAGACAATTTACCTTCTTCCATAGTTGGTGAAAGCGCCGGCATCAAAATATCAATAGACATACTTGCTTCCCTCGCATCAAACTAAAATATCAGTATAGAGCTCAGAAGCATCTGGCTCTTGATCACTTTGTGCAAAATCTGCCGCATCAGCAACAATTGCACGAACCTCTTTCTCAATAGATTTTAAATCGTCTTCGCTCGCCCAATTTTTTTTAAGAATCCGACTTTTTACTTGATCAATCGGATCGTGCTCCTCTTTTATTTTTTGGACTTCTTCCTTTGAACGATATTTTGCTGGATCTGACATGGAATGACCACGATAGCGATAGGTCTGCATATCAAGAATGATCGGTCCTTTACCTGAACGTGCCCAAGAAATTGCTTCATCAGCAGCTCCTTTTACTGATCGAACATCCATACCGTCAACAACAATACCTGGAATTTCAAAAGAAAGACCACGTCGGGAAAAATCAGTTTCTGCAGATGCACGTGAAACTGACGTTCCCATAGCATACTGATTATTTTCAATAATATAAACAACGGGAAGCTTCCAAAGTGAAGCCATATTAAAACTTTCGTAAACCTGCCCCTGATTTGCGGCACCATCACCAAAATAAACCAATGTCACATTATCTTTACCAAGGTACTGATTCGAAAATGCCAAACCTGAACCAATTGGAACCTGCGCACCAACAATACCGTGTCCTCCATAAAAGTTCTTTTCTTTAGAGAACATATGCATCGAGCCACCTTTCCCTTTGGAAAAGCCACCTTGACGTCCCGTTAATTCTGCCATGACACCACGCGGACTCATCCCAACGGCTAACATATGACCATGATCACGGTAAGACGTAATAACCTGATCACCTTCTTTTGCCGCTTTCAATGTTCCTATAACAACGGCTTCCTGACCAATATAAAGGTGACAAAATCCCCCAATAAGCCCCATACCATAAAGTTGTCCTGCTTTTTCTTCAAAACGGCGAATTAAAAGCATTTCACGATAAGCATCAATTTCTTCTTCTTTTGTAAAGTCTGCTATTGGTGCTTTCTTTGTGGTGCTTGATAATGCAGTGCGCGCCACCGACGCAGAATTTTTTTTAAGTCGTTCTGCCATATTAAACTCCCTTTTATGATTATTTAGGAATAACCTTTACAAACAAAAGTTACAAGCCTTATCAATCGGCTTAAACAATATCATTGCTGATTATCGTTTAAAGTAAGCGATTTTTCATTTACCTTTGGTATCATTTCAAGGTATTAAGATTGTCAGTTCATTTGGCTTAGAAAAGTTCAAATTCTTTCGGACATACTCATCCAACATATCTTTTTCTATATGCCCATTGCGTAAAAGAGAAATACGCTTTTCCATGAACATCCGCTCAGCTTCTATTTTATGAAGCTCCTTTTCTAATTCGCTAATATGCTGATTAACTTCACTGCGTGAATACAATCCATACTCACCATGATAAATGTGATAACTGAAATAGCTTAAGACTCCCACCGTCATAAGAGGTAGTACAAAGCGTACTTTGATTGATCGACGTTTCTGCTTTGTCCACATAAAATAGCACAGTCTTTACAGCA
>NZ_JBHIMK010000159.1:0-2867 GCF_042194085.1 Bartonella sp. MU70NMGDW | reverse complement strand
ATGGATTTACGTTCTTCATGTAAAACAGAACGCCCTAAACGGAATATATTTGTGTTGCTAATTCATGTGCTTTTTTTAAAGAAACCGGCACCCAAGCCCATTTCACGGGGGCGCTTATGAATGGTATAACGATAAAGCCCCAAAATATGATATAAAATTCGTTGAGCACTCCCATTTTTACGCTTATGGAGTAATAAGCCGCTACCATCACACACTGTGCCAACTCCCAATATTGTGTAGTCCTTGGTACGGTTCATAAGAGGCATTTTTAGTCTTTTTTATCCACACTTGTAATGTGGAAACAAATGGTTTTGATTGATTCAACATGAAAAAGATTTTGAATAAGAGAATCTTACGGTATTCAGGGTTCTCATTCAATATGAATAACGTTAAACGATCATTATAAATCAATATATTATATGATTAATGTATAAAAATAACTACGATTATACTGAATAATGCAAAGAGCAACTCCTAGAAAAGTGTGCTAGAAACAAGTCAGCAAGAGTTCTCTTTACTAAGTCAAAATGCCGCAATAGCTTTTGCACTTCAACAGATTCGTAAGAATCTCCCTTTTTTCAAGAGTTTTATCCATATACAAACCTCATTTATGATGTGGAAGCGAATAAATTTTCTTCATGTATAATGAACAAGTTTGAAATGAGAGAATATCTGATATTTGAGAGGATTATTTTATGTGAGGAAATTAAATTATATTTATAAATCAATATGTTGATGTTAAGTTCTTATAGTTTATTATTTTTAGACGATACTTCGTGCCTTTATTTATTACTCAATAAGTGATTTCTATGTTGGCAGCGCAGGGCAATTTGCTTTTATTTTAAAATAAAAATGCTCCAAATCTTTATTTTTAAGGATTTTCGCTTTTTATCTATAAACATATTATTTTTCTCTAGAAATTTGCAATGAAGGCACTAGATAAAATCCATTATGGATATCTTATGAGGTTAAATTTATGAAAATAAAATATTTTATTACAGCTTTTGCTACTTTTGCTTCAATCTCTATCGCTCAGGGTGCGAGTTTTTTAGCGTCTCAAAACCTTATACAGAGAGCATCTTCGGCTGTTCCTTCAATAGGTCTTTTTTCTAGTGAACAGCTTCGCAAGGTCTTATCTGAAGTTTTTCAAATAGAACTTTCTTGCACAAATAACAGCGAATGCATAACAGAAGCTAAGTTAGTACCTGTGTCACATTCTGGTAAAAAAAGAGACTCTAATCCTAAAAGAAGAACAGGGAAAAGAGGACGTCCAAATCTATTTTCACGAAATCCACTAAGTTTTTAAAAAGTGAAAAACAATATCAAGAAGTATGATATATGCCTTGAAGTTGGAAAAGATGGGTGTTTTTTATCACTTGAAAAGTGGGGGGACGTTGTTTGCAAAGGGTATTATGATTGTACACGGAGGGGGTGAAGAGTACTCTTTGGAAAAGATATAGGTAGGTGGATTTGGGTGCAAGAATACTCTGTATAATGGCAATCGCTTGTTACAAAATTCATGGGTTTGGATAAATATAATCTCCTGATTTGGGGTTACGCTGTTATGCTTTAAATACTGTCATTTTAAGCGTGGCTATGTAACGCACATAACCCCCCTTGATAAGTATTTTAGAGTAGGGCTTGTCCAGAGAGAGCCTTTAGTTAAGTGAATCACATGGGTAAGGAGCTAAGAAAAATCCTCTCGACAAGAAACTGGGTTGTTTGCAGAAAGGATCTGATAGGATGCTTCGTAAAAATCGAGGAAGAAACAAAAATGTTAAACTTTTGATCTTTGATGGTATGTTTCGACTACAGGTATATAAAATATTCTTTATTTGTCTATAATTCAAAATATCAGGTATTTTTTCTGCCAACTTTATGATTTTTAAAGCAAGGTGTGGTTTGAAAACTTTAAGAAAAATTTCTCATTTTTTCAGCTTTAAGGAGATTTCTATATAAGTTTTAATGTTTATCATACCGGTTGTTTATCTTGAGGCATTTTTTCAATTTAGTCTTGTAAAGGGGTATGAAATGATAGTCTACAAATAAGGCTGAAGCTCTGAAAAAGACTTTACTATAAGGTTGAGAGAAGAAAAAAATAGTAAGTATGTCAAAAAACGATAGATGCCTAAATTGTAAACAAAGAGCAAGCGTAATGAAATTGCATGTAATCTTGTTGCAGTCCATGGGGTAGTGGAGATCTTGTTCTGTGCGGTACAAGCGTTTTTTACAATGATGAAAACAAATACATGGCTTTCACTTTTGGTCATGCTAAGGATAAAGGTAAAAACGTTATTTGTATGAATTTAAATATAACGGTTACATTTAGCTACTCTCAATATTGTAACAGTTTTCACTGTTATAATATTGAGAGTATTAATAGGAAGCATTCCAGCTTTTAAATAGCTTTATTTATCTACACACACTTGCTCGTTTGTGAGGTGCAGGGGGCAGTTTTGGTTCCTTTAATATAAAAAGGCTTAAGATAAGAGCATCTTCAATATTGCAGATGAATGAATATAAAAGATATTTTTTCATTATAATCAATACATTATATTTTCATGCTAATAGCACACGCTTTACACGGTGATAATGCAGATATTTTTAAAAATTCATAAAGAAGAGCAAGTGTGACGAGAGAAAATCATTTGTGCATTGGCATAGTTTAATTCTCATTTATTACAGATATTACAGATCAAGCGATCAAAGGTGCTTTGATTGGCTTTTTGTTTTTTTTATAAGTGTATCATTTTTGCTACAGATATCTGAAGTTTGGGCTCTATATGGAATGATGTGTTCAAATAAATATTCAGCTATGGAGAGAAAATATGAATATGAAATGGTTAATAACAGCTTCTGCTTTCGCT
>NZ_JBHIMK010000158.1:0-2892 GCF_042194085.1 Bartonella sp. MU70NMGDW | reverse complement strand
TTTCATCAGCCTTTAGAGACCAATCGTAAATATTAGACATTATAAATCCCCCATTATTTTCATAGTTTTTCTAACAACTTCTCGTTCTGTGTACTAAAATGTGCTACCGCTGTTGATTGGTATATCATAACCACTGCACCATCCGTATTTACGCATTTTACCTCTCTTCACTCCTTACAATTTAATAACCTAAATTCACCAGAGGCTTTGCATAACATTAGTATTAATGCTTTCTCTTCTAATGTGTAATGTAATCACCTCATCTGATGTTACTTAATATCTTGTTTTGTTGCTTTGCTGTTTTTATATAATTAGTTTTCAAATCTTGCATCTTGTTGCAAAATTTATAAATACTGTTCAAAATTTTTCTTATTATGGATTTTATATAACCATTATTAAATGTAATAATTTATCATCCACGTAGAAAGTTTCTGACTTAAGCATTATCTTTTTTTATTTTTTCAATAGGTTAAATCTATCTCGCCAATATTTTATACCATATCTTTTAAACAAAGAAAATCTGCCATTTGTATTAAAATTTTAAAAGTTAGCTTCAAATTTTTTGCATGCTTCATTATGTTTTTATTCACATGCAGATACTTCGTTCTATTTTATTCAATTTATTCCTGAAATTGTGTTACAAGATCAACACTAATGTTTTTTTGAACAAGCTTTTGTTCAATCCAAATGCACCATAGAGAATATATTCAATATGGCCATTTCTTCACACTTTCATTGAACTGGAAATGAAATACTTTGAACTACTAGAGAAATATCGCACACCTTCACCAAATTTGAAGGTTGCATCCGATCCGAAAAACATTAAAAAGCACAACCTAGCGCCCTCCCCCAATTTTTATGAACAATATCCTTGTTTTTTAAAACGCTCCATAACCAACTTCTCCCCTCCCGCACTTAGTACATCTCTCTCCGTATATATATTATTATATGTATATTTTTTTTGCAAGAATAATAAATCATTCTCAACAACATCTTGCAACTATTGGTGTTCTTCTTAATTCATGGCAATAACAAAAAGCATTCTCTAAACTGTTTTGCTAATTCATCTGCCTCATCAATCCAAACAAAAAAATACGCTCCATCGATTTAACACTTGCTATACCCTTAACTATCAAAGAAAACACCTTACAAAATCTTTCTAAATAAGTAGCCAGACAATTGGATTATCCATAGCTTGTTTTTTCCAAATAGAATATGCCCTCCACTCATTACTGTCTTTATTTTCAGTGTTCTCTGCACCTTTAACTTCTATCTTCCCTTTAAAATACGCATCATTTATTAGCTACACCCTTTACACGCCCTTTACCAGCTCTAGACGGGGTTATTTTTACTATTTTTGAAGTTATCGCTATATTTTCTAATGTCAGAAACATTTTCTTTAGGTAATAAAAAACTCAGAAACTCCAGACTTTCTAGGCTTTCTAAATGTAGAACGCCATACATAATCTTACCATACATGAATGAAATGTGATCTGTTCTAGTCTACAAAAATATAATACGTATTGATATAAACGTCTTAATGAATCAACAAAGTGAACACTCAAAAAGAACGATGGAGATATGAGTTTTGGAGATCTTATAGTATGCAGTATATTAGGATTTTTGTTTATAATCTTTTTATTGGGGGGGGGGGTGGAGAATGCTTAAAATCGTTACAGTAAAATAGAAAAAAGAATATTTTTGTTGTTCTTTTCTATTCCTTGCAGTATTTACCTCATTATTTAGTATAGTTGCACTACTTAAATATGATTTTTTAACAAGATCTATAAGATAAGCTGTTTTTATATCCTTCGTAATATGCATAACGAGTTTTATGATACTGGTGGTAAAATGCAAAACGATTATAGAATGCTATGATAGTGCAGATAAATAATTCACTAATGAATTTATCTATGAGTCTCATGTTAATACATTTGTCTATCTCTGAGGTATACCAATCATTTTTTCCTGTATAGCTGCAGCTTTTATATGGCTACCAATTGTAATATTGCTAATAATAGTAATATTAGTGGGGATTTAGTTAATTTTCCTCATAATTTCCCACTTATTCAAAAAATGGTTTTTGGCTTTGTTAATCATTATCATAATAATTCTTTGTTTGCGTTTGTTTTATTTATTACCTATTATTGTTGCACGATATCACATGACTCTTGAATAACTTTACCTTAAAAACAATGAGCTTTATGTATCAGAAAATGAATTTTTACCTCATCTTAAGCTAAAACACCGTGCTTTGCACGCATTTCTATTGCAAACTAATTAATGAATTTACGTAGTACTTTATGCTGAGATACATCCTTTTGCTTTTCTCTCTCTTCCAACTATCTAAAAGTGTTGATGAAATTTCAAGATGAAAAGCCTTTGTTCATTTTCATCATCATTTTTTAATTCAGCTTTACAATTTTCAAAACATTTAAGGCAATATTATTTTTAATAATAAAGATTAGGTATTGTTTCACGCTTTTGTTTATCGCATTCTTAATGGGAACATCCCCTCATGAAGAATAGAATGCTCCAAACAAAATATAATGATATTGCATATCACGCACTTTTTAAAGAAATATTGCTCAAAATATACTCTGTTCATTTTACGACAGCGCACGCCAATGATACAATAGTAAGCCATTATAGATCATCAGCTTTAAGCTTTTGACGATACAAGCTGGAACCAATCATACATTTTGTTGGTTCCCACATTGCGACAGTCCTCGCTTCTGAGAATGTGCATTAAATGACATTTGGCTTCCTTTCTTCAAGTGTTTTACCCCATATGCTCCCACTTATGACGTGCAAGGAAGTGATTTTATATGAAAAGATGTATGATGAAAGAATCTTATGGTATTCTGAGTTATTATTTTAATATGAAAAAAA
>NZ_JBHIMK010000157.1:0-3043 GCF_042194085.1 Bartonella sp. MU70NMGDW | reverse complement strand
GCGGTGTTCTCAAACGAAAAAAACTGACAAGGAATATTTTGATCCATAATTCTTTATCCTCCATAAAACGATTTCTTTAAATTAAAAGAAAAACTTTTATAATCTAAATCATTTCAAAAAGTAATAAATCAAATAATGAAAAAGGCGCGAATTATAGTTGTTTTTAGGCGCATAATTGTATATTAAATTAACTGTAGTTGAATCAAAATTAAGGAGCATAAACCATTCGTAAACCGTTTAAAATGACACCTACCCAAAAAGACGGACCACGTTCAAATCAGGATATCCGAGTACCTCATGTTCAGCTTATCAATGATGAGGGGCAACATCAGGGAGTTGTTGCGATACAAGAAGCTCTTGCTATGGCTGCAGATGCGGGGCTTGATTTGGTTGAAATTGTACCAAATGCGGAGCCACCCGTATGTAAAATCATCGATTTGGGCAAATTAAAATATCAAACCCAAAAAAAAGCTGCTGAAACACGTAAGAAGCAAAAAGTCATCGAAATCAAAGAGATTAAGATGCGCCCAAATGTTGATGTCCATGATTATGGAGTCAAACTCAAGGCTGTTCATCGCTTTATTGATCATGGTGATAAAGTAAAGATTACTTTGCGTTTTCGTGGTCGTGAGATGGCTCACCAAGATCTTGGATTAAAGCTTCTTCAGCGTGTGAAAGAAGATACAAGTGAAATTGCCAAAATTGAATTGGAGCCAAAGCTTGAAGGCCGGCAAATGATGATGGTGATAGCACCTAAATAGTTTTGCATTGGAATAATATTTGCATGCAACTCATCAGCGTGCAACTCATCAAAATGATGCGTATGGTATTATTTAGAAGCACCACATAGAGTTTTTGTGGTGCTTCTAAGGTTTTATAAATGTGTATAAATCCTTTTAAGAGTTTAATAATGCTTTATCGATTTATAAGAAGAATTCGTTATTTTGCATATTAAATGAAAAAGCTCAAACATCGTAAGGTGTTCTTATTTCAAGCTCTCTTATCATGTAATGCGGCAAAAATTTTTGCTTACACATCACAAACGGAAATGATACATAAAAATTATTAAAAAGCGAAATATTTTTTGTGAGCTATTTCAAGTGCCAAAGGCTATCACAATATGGAAATTGGTAAATACAATGGTGAAACTCGCCGTTACCTTTTATTGAAAATTAAAAATAATGATGAACAACAAATTTTCGTTATACCTTTCACAGAAACTTTGCACTACATTTTTCACTCTCACCGTCGTGAAATTGATATGATGAACCTTGAAAGAAAAGGCTATTTTTGTAAAAAAGATTAAGGGGCTTTTTAATTAAGAATGTTTCAATCTTGCATAAAAT
The DNA here is from genome assembly GCF_042194085.1 of Bartonella sp. MU70NMGDW. Classification (NCBI taxonomy): domain Bacteria; kingdom Pseudomonadati; phylum Pseudomonadota; class Alphaproteobacteria; order Hyphomicrobiales; family Bartonellaceae; genus Bartonella; species Bartonella sp. MU70NMGDW. The sequence goes on along the minus strand of NZ_JBHIMK010000157.1, from coordinate 1,697 downwards.
AATGAGAGAATATAGAAGCATTTCATGGCTAAAAAACAAATTTCCTCTTTTGATAAACATCTTATTATCCGCCTTTTGCGAGAAAATTTTCGTAAACATATGCGTTGGTACAGTGCTGCGATTTTCTCAATGATCATCATTTCTTGTACCACAGCAACCAGTGCATGGATTATGCGTGATGTTGTTAATCAGATTATTGATGCACAAAATTTTCCTATGATTGTTTTGATTTCTAGCTTCATTGCTTTTATCTTTATTCTCAAAGGAGTCGCAACTTTTTCCCAAACTTACTTTCTAAACAAAGCAGGCAATAGTATCATTGCGGAACAACAGCGTAAAATTTTTGCACGACTTATGGAACAAGGAGTCTCTTTTTATCATAATAACACTTCATCTGATCTTCTTGTTCGTGTAACTCATAATGCGACAGCTGTACGTAATATAATTGATACTATTATCACAACTTTTGTACGTGATTTGCTTTCCGTTAGTGGTCTGTTGCTTGTCATGTTCATTCAAAACTTTGTGTTAATCTCCATTACTTTAATCGTAGGACCACTAGCTTTTTTAGGCGTTCGAATGGCTTTAAAACGCGTTCGCCGCCTGATGGAAAAAGAGCTCCTTTCACTTGGTGAAATTATTAAAATCGTACAGGAAACGGCTGTTGGTATTCGAATCATCAAGGCCTTTTCACTAGAAGAGGTCATGAAAAAACGGATGGACAAAGCCATTTGTGATGTTGAAAAACAAACAAACAATATTGCCACACTCGAAGCTATTACCAATCCGATTATGGAAACACTCACGGGTGTTGCCATTGCAGGTATTATTTGTTTTTCCGGTTATCTTGCAACCCAACGCGCAGGTGTTCAAGGTGAATTTATGTCCTTTATTGTTGCTTTACTTTTAACTTATGAACCCGCAAAAAGACTAGCAAATGTACGTGTCAAAATTGAATCTGGCTTGGTCAATATCCGTACAATGTTTGAAATACTCGATTGTCCCCTTACAGTTATAGAACATAAAGAAGCTAAAGATCTGAGTAAAAAGCAGGGAACTATTCGTTTCGAACATGTTTCTTTTGCATACACTAATAACAAAATGATATTGAAAGATATCAACCTAGAAATAGAAGCCGGAAAAATGACAGCATTGGTGGGACCATCCGGTTCGGGAAAGTCAACCCTTATCAACCTTATTATGCGCCTCTATGACCCCACAAAAGGACGCATATTGATTAATGATCAAGATATTCGCTACACAACATTTCGCTCTCTGAGAAACCTGATGGCCTATGTAGGACAGGATACTTTTCTCTTTCAAGGAACTGTTAAATATAATATCGGACTTGGAAAAGAAGGGGCTAGTGATGACGAAATTATCGAAGCAGCAAAAGCAGCAAATGCTCATGACTTTATTATGAATTTGCCAAATGGTTATGATACACAGATAGGTGATAATGGCTGTAACCTTTCAGGGGGGCAAAAACAACGGCTCGCTATCGCTAGAGCAATGATTCACGATAGCGAAATTCTGATTCTTGATGAAGCAACGAGTGCGCTTGATTCACACACCGAAGCACAAATTAATGAAGCCATTCACCACCTTACCAAAGGACGCACAACGATCATTATTGCTCATCGCCTTTCAACGATTGCTCGTGCTCATAAAATTGTGGTCATACAAAATGGACAACT
>NZ_JBHIMK010000156.1:0-3047 GCF_042194085.1 Bartonella sp. MU70NMGDW | reverse complement strand
TTTTCCAAGTTGAAAAACCATAAAACAATTCGTGAGACCTATTTAAACACAGCCTTAGCACAGACACTCAATAGCGCTGGAGGTGTTGCAACACCAAGCGCTCTTGGCTCGGGGAGCTTTGGCAGTTTTGACTTTGCAGGTGTCACTTTCATTAATTACCGGAGTATTCACAACTATAATGTAAGTGCGAAGGCTGGAACCAAACGCGCCATAGGAATTAAGCCTGATGAATGTCAATTCTTTCCTGTTGATGCACCTGGTGTATTCCAAAAAACCTTTGCACCAGGGGAAAGCTTGGATTTTGCTAACACCGTTGGAAAACCTCTCTACACGATGCTAATCGTCGACCACGACCGTAATGCATGGGTAAAACCGGAGGTCTATAGCTATCCGCTTTACATCTGTACACGCCCTGAAATGCTGTTTAAAGCAGTGATTGGAGCGAAATAATATGCGATGGCACGGGCTGCTAAACCAAATGGTTAAAGATGTACGCAACACTTTTGGGCAGCCCATCATCTACACGCGAAAGGACAACCAGCAATCTTTTCGTATCACAGCGATTTACGGCATTAAACATTCGGAATCGGACACTGGGGGCAGAATCCCCACCACAATTGCAAGAAAGGAACTTGATCTTTGTATCAATGATATCGGGGGAATACCACCAAAACCTCAAGATAGTATTGTGGTCCTCTCTCCTGAAAACAGCAAAGCGCCCTCTTCTCAAGAGCACTTCACTGTCACAGATGTCCAAGCCTCAGAATCTAGTATGTATAAGCTTATCTTGCGGGAGATAAAAAATGGACGTATCTTTATCTTGTGTGTTTAAAAATTAATAAGGCTGCCCAAGAGCCCGAATTACTGCTACAAACCTTGGATTTGGAATGGCACTAAATCGGTAACTCCATGGTGAGCCAGTACGGTGACTGATGTGACATCTTTGGTATGTTATAATGACTGATGCAATTCCTGCCCAAGTAGTCCTTTCATTATCTTCAGGGCTTACAAATACAATAGCTTGGTTTGTTACTAAAAGACGTCCTAAAGCTGGAGTCTTTTCGCCAATATTGAAGGTAACGCGTTCTTGAACTCCCAACAGTTTTTCATTTTTTGCTAAACGATAATCATATTCACTTGCGTCAAGTTCTTGAAACATTTCACATGCTTCCTCAAAATTAGAGGGAGGAATATCTGATTGCCACAAAGCAACTTCTTGCTCAAAGTTTTTTTCCTTTTTCGCCTCACGATAGGCAATAATAACAAAAATTAAAACAATAAGAATGGGTAGTAATAACCATGGTGTAATAGTTACTGTTACCACAATGCCTCCACTCAACAGAACACAAAGGAGAAAGATCTGTACCCTCTTTTCTAACCGCTTTTTTTCAAGTTCCGGCGACATTTTATTAACAACTGATAAATCAGAAGAAGGGTGGATATGGGGGGGAGGTATTAAAACCTGCTCTGAAACTTTTTCTTTAAAACGTTTTTTGCGTTTATCTTGCCAATGAACAAAAATAGACAAAGCAATACATGCAAAGAAAATTAACCTGAACCATCCCCAAAAACCTAGACCATCATTTTCGTCTGACTTTTTGTCTTGAACATGGATACTTTGCTTATCAGTATTCTCAGGTAGTACATGTTTCACGCTTTCATTTTGAGTAGCAACATATGTTAATAAAGTCGAGGAGGAGGAAAAAATTTCATTATTGTATGTAACTTGATCTGGTTCGAGTTTGTGCAAAAAAAACGCACCTAATATTGCAGAGCCGAGAAATAATAAAACTCCAATACCAAGAGTTTTCAATCCGTTTTTCCGCCATTTTTTTATACACACTAAAACAAGTCCGACAAACATCACTGGGAATAATAACAAGCATACGATCACCGCAATTGTATCAAGCGTATTGAGCATTATTTTCCCCTTCACTATAAATAAAAAACTAAGCCGAAAAATTTAAAGTGAGTCGACAAATAAAGTAAAGATGTGCTTATAATTTTAGAAAAAAGTGATATTACTGCGTGACATTATTACAGCGATATGAATAATCGAATCAGGTACCTAAGAAACACCTTAAAGCAATGAGCGAACGGATTGCTGGAACAATATCTTCTTCGCCAATTAAAGTTTTGACTCGTTGTATGTTACACCCATATAATGACTTTGTAAGATGTAGTTACACTATACAAGACCCTTTTACGGGGAAAATGTAACGGACGAGCTAGTTGCCCATGTTTCTTAGCACCCAGAGCTCTTTTAGAGTGTCATTAAGAAACGTCTAACAACTAGGAGTCCTTTATGAATACCCTTATAGAAATTAAAGAACAAATTATTGAGCAGGATACCGTTCAAACGGTAAATGCTCGTGAGTTGCATGCATTTTTGGAGATAAAATCCGATCTCATTGGTAGCTTGTGAGACGGCATCAAAAGCAAGTGGCAAGCCCTGTCCGAATGGTTTAGCAGCATGATAAGCAAATTAACCAGCTGGATGCCTAATTTGGATGAAAGAAAAGCTAGGCTTTAATGTTTCAATCAACAAAACTTCAACCCAAACTTTAAAAACCTTTACCGAAGAAACCAATGCACGGGCAAAAAGAATGCTGGATACCGTAATTGTCCCCTATGCTCTCCATCTGGAAAAGGTAAAAGTGATTTTAATACAGGCATAGTCGAAACAGGACACATAGAAGCTCCAAATGCAAAAGTGGCTACCTTTAAAGCTCCAAAGCCCATTACAGGTTCACAAATCTATTGAAGTAGACGCACGCGTGATGATTTCAAATTTATAGCCTCTAGCCTTTCGGATTAAATACTATGATGTTAGCTTTGGGTGGTTTTATTTTTTCGATTGAAACAGCAGCTTATCAAACACTTGATATGTCTTATGGGGTTCCATGGGTAGAGCAAGGGCGATTGGGGCGAAAAGCTGCTCTTCAATTGCCTGCTGTTGCAAATGCGGAGTTTTCTTTAGCAGGCGTGATTTATCCAGATTTCAAAGGTGGTCACGGACAAATCGAATATTTGCGACAAATAGCGCA
>NZ_JBHIMK010000155.1:0-3080 GCF_042194085.1 Bartonella sp. MU70NMGDW | reverse complement strand
CTAGTTCATGAACATGTTCAACATAATTGCGTCCAATACAGTAAATGTCATTTATCATAGGAGCCCTCCAAATTTTTCATTTTCTCTTTGTATAGGCAAGAGAGAACTTTGCAAACAACATTTTTTCTTATATCGCGTTGTGCGTGTTCTGAAAAAGAAGCATTGTGTGGGTTGATGATTAACCATGATGACAGCTCTTAGCATTGTCTCTCTTTTGAAGAGTGCCCAATCTTACAGTCTTTGAGATTATTTTAATTTTGATTGCCAATTTCCTGAAGTTATTTATTACTTAAAGAGTGATTTTGGTCATCTACGCAGTGATCAGTAGGGTCTGAAAGCCCTAAAGTTCGATCATAAATGAGCCCACTCTGTGGATGACTTGGAATTATGGGATATTTTTCTATGTCTAGGTGCGATGAGCACTAAAAGCAAAAAAGCTGACTCGAACTCAGTACTTTCAGGCTTCCGGAATACTAATGCGAGGGCGCTCGCACCTGCACAAGTCCCCTTGCGTTTCTTTGCTGTATGTTCTGATACATAAGTTGGCAAGCGGCGTAAAACACAAGATGATGATGGGGCTGGTCTGGATGCATCTGATTTTGCCTTACCAGCTACCAACAGATGCTCAAAAGCTTTGAGAAAAAGCAAATAAAGTCTTAGCAAATGCAATGATCGTGGTCTTTTCAACTTATTATTCCACCCAAGTGATTTCAGATGCGCAGAAAAAGTATGATTTACTGGAATTTGATCTGATCATCTGTGATGAAGCCCATAGAACCACTGGCACGCCATTAGGGACAGACGAAAATGAATCTGAATTTATCAAGGTTCATGATAACAGCATTATTCGAGGTAAAAGACGTCTGTACATGACAGCAACCTCAAAGGTCTTTACGGATAAATGCCAAAAAACAAGCCAATGAGATCAATGCTGTTCTGGTATCCATGGGTGATGAAGAACTCTATGGAAAAGAGCTTTATACCTATACATTCTGCAAAGCCGTTAAGAATGAATGTTTAGCTCCTTATAAGATTATTATTTTGGGTGTTGATGAAGAGGAAGTCAGTCAATCCATTCAACATCTGATAACAGATGAGAATTATGAACTTATTCTTGATGATAAAACCAAGATCATAGGCTGTTATCAAGCCCTTGCTAAAATAGATCTGAAGATTGATTTGAGTAATGACCCAAATCTCATGCGTCGGGCTTTGGCTTTTTGTAAAGATATCAATACGTTTAAACGTATCCGTGATAAGTTCAATTCTAAAGAGATACAGAAAGAATTGTATGACTTCATAAGGTCCATAAAGATACGCCACCTCTTCACTGTACCTTTGATCATATTGATGGAACACAAAGTGCCAAAGAACATAATAAAGCCCTTGATTGGCTTAAGGAAGATGCGGGGGAGAATGTCTGCCGTGTTTTAACCAATGTAAGATGTCTCTCTGAGGGAGTGGATGTCCCTGCTCTTGATGCAATCATGTTTTTACATCTCCGTAAAAGTCATGTGGATGTGATACAGGCGGTGGGGCGTATCATCCGTCGTGCAAAGGGCAAGAAGAGAGGCTATATCATTTTACCCGTTGGGGTATCTGCCGGTGTTTTTGCTCTTGAGATGCGTCCGTTTGCTTTTCTGATACATCCTTTAATCCGAGGACGTCCACGTTTTGTACGTTTTTTTCTCTTTGTCATATTTTATCAATTAGAATGGGATAGCATCATTAAGAGATGTGCTATGACTAGCTGCACCTGAAGCGATAGCATAACTTTGGAAAGTGATGGGTGAAGGGGTAGGGGGTGATGATTGGTATTTCTTGACATCAAGCAAATATAATTCGCCTTTGAATTGTGGTAAAACAATTTCTATTGTACAATGTTCACCAGCGTTTTTATCTTGCCATTTGCGTGTCTGTAATTTGCCTTCTACGTAAACCTTTGGACCTTTGTTCAAGTATTGAAGTGCGATTTTTGCTAAATGTGGATTAACAATCACCACTGAATGGCATTCTGTTTTCTCTACTTTTTGATTGGTCTTTTTATCTGTATAGCTCTCAGAAGTTGCCATACTAAAATTGACTATTTCTGCTCCAGAATTCATGGTTTTGCTTTCGGGATCAGCACCTAAACGCCCGATTAACATCACTTTATTTAGCATGTTTTTTCTTACCTTAAATTTGTATTTTAATACATACAAAATCCTAGCATGATTTGCATATTTTTTCAATTATTTCAAAAGGATATTATTGTTTTTTAACATATAAAATTATGTTTAATATGCTCTTTGATAAATAATCAATTGACATAAATGCATGGTGTATAGTATCAAGTATCAAGAGGGTATATATGGCAATCGTTAGTTTTAAGCATAAAGGGTTGAAATTATTCTTTGAAAGAGGAGTCTGCAAAGGCATACAACCCGCGCATGCTAAAAAATTAGCAAACATTTTAGTAATTTTAGATACAATATCCGCGCCTGAACAAGTTACTCTTAAATCGTATCGTCTACATGCGCTTACGGGCGATTTAAAAGGTTACTGGTCAATGCGTGTCAATGGAAATTGGCGTGTTACTTTTCGTTTCATTGGGACAGACGTTGAACTGGTTGATTATCAAGATTACCATTGAGTTTTGAGGTGTTATTATGATGTACAATCCTCCACACCCTGGCGGCATTTTGAAAGAAGAATTGCTTGATGAATTAGGGTTAACAGTAACAGAAGCTGCAAATCGTCTTGGCGTTGCACGTTTAACTTTATCCCGCGTCTTAAACTGCCATGCGGCGATTAGTATTAACTTAGCTTTACGGTTAGAAAAAGCGGGTTTAAATGATGCGGAATTCTGGCTTAAATTGCAACAAAAGCATGATTTGTGGCAAGCTCGGCATAACAGCCCAATCCCACATATTTCACCTTTAGAGCAAGTAGGGCATCTTTAGAAATACTTAGCCCATCTTTCTTCACACCTAGAGGTCATGTTCTTTAAAATCAAGCAGCCCACGATAGTTTTTTATCTCCTTGTTGATTTTATCGAACGTTGAGAAGAGACAACGTCATTTAATCTGAACAGTTTTATA
>NZ_JBHIMK010000154.1:0-3093 GCF_042194085.1 Bartonella sp. MU70NMGDW | reverse complement strand
GTTGTTCAAAGAACAATGAGAACAGAAACGCAATAATTTATTTTTTATCGATATAACCTTTTTAATTGATCTAATGATTAACAAAAGTGACTAAAATTTTTGCACGAACGAAACTTTAAAGTTGCGACCAGGCTGACTATAATAATCCTTCGGTGTTGAGCCGTCATCGGAAGGAAGATCTGATACATTCCAATATTTTTGATTGAACAGATTATAAACACCAGCCCTTATAACAGGACCCTTTTCACCAAATGGCTTCAACCAACCTGACACATCAATAATATTATAACCTGGAATTTTTTGATAGTCCGATTCCTTAGCAACTTTATCACGTTTGGCAGATGAGGTAAGAACAACGTCTGCTCCCCAGATTTCTTTTGCATATCCGATCCCAACAATCGCTTTTAAAGCTGGAATTGAGTTAAGATATTCATCTTTATCAATATCTTTTCCTTGCGAATAGGCAAGAGCAAAATTGCTATGGAATCCACCATTAAGAGCCAAATGTATTTTTGCTTCAGCACCATAAATACGCACATTTGCACGATTTATATAATGGCGACGTGCTAATGGGAATTCCTCTGATGGACCTTTATCCACAGTGTCTATGAAGTCCTTGTATTGATTGAAAAAGGCACTGACTGAACCACCCAAATTTCTATTTCCATACCTTATACCAACATCATACCCATTGCTCGTTTCTGCTTTAAGATCAGGGTTGCCCTTCGAGTAATAAGCAGAGGGTTTTATATAAGAGACGTAAAGTTCTGCAATACGTGGTGCACGAAAAGCCTGTGCCCATTGGGCATAAAGCGTTACTTGATCACGAACATCCCACTCCACACGTAATTTGGGAGAAAAACGTGAACCATTTCTTTCTGGAGGAAATTTGTCAGAAAGTAGAGCTTTCTCATAAGAAGACGTTTTCTGAGGGACATACTTATACCAATCATAACGAATTCCAGGTGTGATACGGAAATGGTTATCGGCAAGGCCAATTTCATCTTCGAAAACAAAACCCAAATTATAGCCATTTGTATCTGGTGAATCTGACCGATTAGCGGGCACAAAGAGGCATCCCCGTGCATTTTCCGGCAAGTGACAATTATCTTTCCCGAACAAATAATGATGAAACTTAGATGACAAGACATTAGCGGCAAGCTTTAACGTATGGTCTACAGTGCCAGTATGAACCTTCTTGAGAGCATCAGCATTGAAACCATAATTGGTATTACGCAAAAAATTATCTCTCAAAAAATCCCCTTTGGGTGCCCGAACACGAAATGAAGTCATAATATCATGACTTGACTGTCTTTGCCAATAAATCTGTCCACGAAACGCATCAAAAAGTGCATCTTCATTGCCGTTATAGTCATAAGAAAGAGAAAGGCGTTCACGGAGTTTGTCGTCCTTGTCATAAACGGAACCACGGGCATAATATCTTTCAGAAGCATTCAATGAATGTGTATCAACATTGTGACCAAAACGTTCTGCTGTAAAACCAAGTCGGTGATTGTCATCAAGGTATTGGTGAATTTTAAAGAGCAAATTATTTTGGTCAAAATGAGCAGGGTTTTTACGTGTGCGCTCTCCATAACCTTCTAGGGTTCCCATATTTTTGCGCTCATGACCTTCCGCATAAGAACCTTGGAAAAGCAAAAACGTTTGTTGAGCACGCATTGCAACAGCTTGATCTACGTGCCAACTATTATCAACAGAATGATAACCACTTCTTATAAGACCACCCCAATTTTTTCCTTCTGTGATAAGATCTTCAGGATCAAGGGTACGCAACGCAACAACTCCTCCCAGTGCACCAGATCCATAAAGACTAGAATCCGGTCCCTGAATAACATCAAGTGTGGAAAGCGCACTAAAGTCAAACATTGTGTTACCACTGTTATTACGCAATATATCATTGAACCACGGAAGAACAATACCATCCACTGTTGTGAGAACACGGTTTGCTTCTAAACCACGAATGACAAAACTGTTATTACTTGGGCTATACCCCACGGTTGGATAAAGACGACTAATATCATAGGCATCAGTTATTTGTTTCTCACGAATATCCTTCGCGGTTTTCCGATCTGTCAGAATAGTGACCGAATCCAAGGCCGTCCCTATTTTTTTCTCTTCAATAACAATTGGTTTGAGTTCAGTGACAGCTCCTCCATCTTTATTTCGTGCAAAAACAAATGAAGGTATACAGACCGATAATGCACTTAAAATCACACAGCTTTTATAGATATTTTTTCGTCTTATTTGCATAACACATCACAACCTTTTTAAACATCCCCTCTCTGTTTTGAAATTTTATTTACATACAAAAAGGCTGGACCCGCTGATTAAAACTTGCCAGCCAAGCAGAAGTGATTTTGCCAACAAGACAAAACCACTAGAAAACCATATTAAACATGACAAAATCAGTCAAGAAAAAAGTTGCAATTTCAAAATAGCCTGTTTTAATGAGATTTACACCAATATTAAGCTTAAAATAGCGGCAGAAGAAACGATGAATTTTGAAAATACGACGCAATTATTAACTCTTTGGATTGGTGCATTTGTTGGAGCTTTATTTTTGCATGTATTATTGGGAGCGCAGTTTTATTTTCAAAGTACGGGTGTAAGTAATAGCTTGCTCTCGTCGGAGATTATGCTGACTTTTGTGCAAGAAACTATCTATCCGGATGTTGATACAGATTTGTCAGATATTCATACAGAGTCGGATATTAATTCGGATATTAATACAGAGCCAAAAGTATTACAGTCTGATCTTTTAGAGAAGGAGTCAGAGGAATTAGAATCCGTGGATGAAGTTCAATCGGAAGAGCCTCAGCATATGGTAGAACAAGATGACTTAAAGTCTTTGGAAGAACCCCTTCCTCAAAAAGTGGAGCATAAAGCGTTTATCAAAAAAACAATACCGATGCCAAAAGCTGTAGTAAAGCGCTCCAATGCAAAGGCGGTACGTTCTTCTTCCACCAACAAGGGCGTCAGTACAGCAGGGCTTGAAGATATGTTGTTAATGGAGTGGTTAGCAAAGGTACAGTCACAATTAGAAAGGCAAAAAAATTATATTGTGGGACAGCG
>NZ_JBHIMK010000153.1:0-3124 GCF_042194085.1 Bartonella sp. MU70NMGDW | reverse complement strand
CAAAAAGAAAAACGCACCCTTAAGGTACGCATTAACACACTTCATTAGCACAACGAATAAGTGAAAATTGCAAAAAAAGTAAGGGAGATTTAACAAGAAGTCTTATTCTTGTCAAGGGTGTATTATACATTTCTTATGGTGTGTTAATGGTTGCCTTGAAGGTAAAAATATTCTCGTAAAAAGCAAAAAGAAGGATAAAAAGTGGAAACAAGTAAAAGCTTCTCATTTATGAGAAAATAATCTTGTTTTTCCGTAAAATATCATCGTTTAGTAAGGTTCATGTAAAATTGATACCATGAGGTGTTTTTGTTAGTGTGTGTGATGATATTCTTAAGGCTTATTCTTAAAACCTAGAAAATAAACCGCATGATGATGACAAATGGGATGAATTGTTAAGGATAAATTTCTATTGTTCAGAGCAAATAAGAGCCTCGCATAGTATTATGGTTTTCTCATTGCCAATCTGTGTATCTCATAGCATTTGCTGCTTGCATATCACAAGCGGGATTGGTGTATGGATGAAAATACTTGAAGATCAAGGAATAAAACAGTTCTTTATGAATCCTTTCAAGTGCAAGAGAGTGTTGCAACATTGGGGATTGGCAAAGCGGTGTGATGAGGCTGGCGTTTACGCTTCATAAGCTTGAAGAAGGGTGGGGCACTATGAATGTTTAAGCGATTTTACCCGAGAGCTTTTATGCTCTATGATGGGGGGTGGTTTTGAAGTGGTGGCAATGTGCATTGGCCAAGTGTTTCTTTAAAATAAGCGTTTCTTTAAAATAAGCGCGTGTTAAAATAAGTGCGTAAATTGGTAACACAAGCGTCTTCTGTTTGAGGCTTTTTATTTTATGTGAGGGGTGAGAGGATGTTTGGGAATGGATAAGCTTCGTACTGTAATCATATCCTGTAATTATATCTTTGACGTGGAGATTAAGAACGGAGCGGAGCGCTTGGCTCTTTTAATGAGGGATTAAATCTGTGCTGTTAGAATGAAAGATTATGCATAAATTTCTCTTTGAAGGCAATAGCTTATGCTTCTTTGAAACCCCATTATTTCTACGTGTATTTCTACGTGGGGTGGGTTTCTGGATATTGTCAAGCGGATGGGGAATTCAAATTATCCGGTGAGAGAGACAGTATACTGAGAATACACTTTGGCTCTTGAATGTGGATAGTTTGAATTCCTTTTAATATCCATGCTGTAGAAAAATTTGACCTTCCCAAGGGTGGTCTATGATGATGTTTATTGAAAGAGTGAAAGCTTCACATTGTCTGGTGATAGACGTAATAAAAGTATGTCGTAATACCAATTTATATACATGTTGCAAATGCCAAAGAGAGCTGACGTAATGAGCATTGGTATCCCGATCAATAGGGGCAGTGTTTCTCTTCCTCCTGTGAGGTATATTAGACAAAGAATTCCTGTCATTAATAAAAAGATTATCGACAGGATTTTCGTTACGAAAACAATGGGTTTACGAAAGGTTAAAAGAAAGAGGAACAACATATGTCTAAATGGACCCCCTTTACGTTTTTGAGGAGGAACAGACTGTGCCTCATTTAAAGTTGCTTCCTTATTTTCATTATTGTTAGAAATGAAGTATTTTTTCGCACAATGAGCGTTTTAAAGGTAATAATAGTATTAAAATGATAGTATTAAAAAGTATAATTTAGCTTTATCAGGATCATAAAATAAACATTTATATTTAGTCAATTAAGGGTGCTGTTAGGTGCTCTTGAAAGAAGCTTGCAGCGCGAAAAAATTGGAACTTCGTGAAGTTGCGGGTCGGTTGATCTTGACGAATGTCATTGCTGAGCAGGATAGAGAGTTACAGACAGTCTTTTGTGGTTGATTATAGAGTATGCGTAAACAAAGTGCGTTTACGATAAAGGAGTTTATAAAGAACTGCGGGATGCAATAAAGAGATGCCATAAAACCAATGAGCATTATACGGTGGTGATGCGTCTTATAATTTATTGTTTTAACAGGATTAAAAGGTGCGAAAATGGATGTGCTGAAAAGAGAGGGGGCGTGAGAGAAGAAAAATTGATCTGTAAAAAAGCAAATTAAGCCGTTGGGGAGAAGTTCAGGGAAGCTTTTTCGAGAAAGATGTTGGGCGGATTAACGAAAGGAGAAGCTCCTCTATTCGTTAAGGAAAAAAGAGAGGAGAAAAAGAGGAAAGTTTCTATGCTGAAGAGGCTACCTTCTGGCTGATATTGGGCTGCGTTTGCGAGAGTTGTTTGGGTGGAGTCATACGTTTTACCTCTTTGCAGCGATTTTATGAGAAAACAAAACGATGCTTTTGTGAAAATGCTTTTGTGCAAAAATAAACATAAGAAGAGAGGCTAGAGACAATAAAAGCGCAATCGTTGGGATTGGTATCTATGGGCGCAATAGATCAATAGATCAGTCTATTTCCTAAAGATTGAGATTAAAAGGAAAATGAAGGGGCTGCCTCTATCATGGGGAATAATGATGCCTTGGAGGTAACATGTTGGACGAGGGGGCGGTTTTGGACGAGGGGGCGGTGTTGGATGAGGAGGGGGACCAGAGCTTTGGGTGGGTCAGCGGGGTGAGAAGGGTTGGGGCGCGCTTGTTGAGCCGTATGAATGGTCAATCGGTGTGGGGTGAAGATTTGTTTTTGAGGGTGGATGAGATGTTCGTGTAGGATGAAGCGGTTTGGATGAGGGGGTGGTGTTTTTACAAAGAGCTGGGCTTGTAGGAGGGTGTGAAAGCCCTGTCAGGGGCAAGTTAAATTAGGGGCGCGCGATTTGAGCTGCTGGATATCGGTGTTAGGGAGAGGTTGTTTTTTCTGTCTTCACTTAGGTGAAAAAGCGTTTTTATATGTGGGCGTTAAGATTTGTTGGCTGGTCCCATTAATTGGATGACATGCCCCATTTTGCGGTGGGGGTGAACAGTGCTTTTGCCATATAAATGGATCGAGGTGTGCTCTTGTGTGAGAAAATATTTTAACGTGCTTAAATTGTTACCAAGAAGATTTGTCATTTGGCAATCGCTATGGCGATAGGGACTGCCTAAGGGAAGTCCGCAAATAGCACGGATATGCTGTTCAAATTGTGAAGTTATGCATGCTTTTTGTGTCCAATGACCAGAATTATGGAC
>NZ_JBHIMK010000152.1:0-3174 GCF_042194085.1 Bartonella sp. MU70NMGDW | reverse complement strand
TATTACGTTACAGAAATGAAATTCGCAAAAGCAGGTAAAGAAAAAGATAAATCAACTGTTATTTACAATAGCAATATCACAATGACAGATATACCTAAGGAAGCTTATAGCTATATTGTAAATGGTAAATCCGCTCTTGAATGGGTTATGGGGCGTCAATGTGTTAAGACTGATAAAAAGAGTGGCATTGTGAATGATGCCAATCACTATGCTGTTGAAACCGTTGGCAACCCTGCCTAACCTCTAGAGTTATTTCAGAGGGTTATTACCGTAAGTTTAGAAACCATGAAAATCGTTAAGAACCTACCAAAATTAGAACTAAGAGAAACTGAATAACTTATAAAGCATGTTCACATGATAGGCATGCTAAATTCACAAGGGGTATAGAGCTTATAACCATAATCTATACCTCTCTTGTTAAGTTGATTACATACAATCTTTAAAAAGAGTGCTTATATGCGTTATTCTAAAAAGAAGAAACTTGCACTTTTAGATACTCTTATTTGGATTGCCTTTAAGAGATTATACCGTATTTAAAATGATAGCTTTATGCTTTTCAAAAGCTTTGTTTAAACAGAGTTATGTATATTCATTTTCTTATATTACTTATAGGTTTTGTCTGTTTTTAAAACCCCCAAAACACCTACAAAACCCTCTTAGATATATATTAAAAATTGTATTTATGTTTTATGTTTAATATAGGTTGTTTATTTGAAAGCTTAACTTTTTGAAATATAATAACTTTTATTTTTGACTAAAAAATATATATAAAGGGGGGGGTAAAAAGCCCCCCCAAAACCCCCATACCCCCCTAAACTCATAACCATAATAGTCTTAATAGCATTTTTATGATCATAAACCGTTTCTTTTGAAAGGCTTTAAAGGATCACATGTTTTTTTAAGACGTGGTTTAATCACTCACTAAAATCATAAGGTTATCTATTTAAATAAATTGATAAAAATTCATAAAAGGGATTTTGATAACGTAATCAGTTTTTACTTTCATACGCTTTTCATAAGACATGTTTTAATGACACACTAAAATAATCACTTTTGTCAGTTCAATTTACTGACAGATAACTGACAAATATATATTATTAATTGTATTTAAGGTTGTGTTATCTATATAAGTTGTATCTTAAAAAGACTAACATATTGAAATATAATGCTTTTAATTTTTTATCATTTTAAAAAAATAGTATAGCCTCTAAAAAGAACTGACAAAACTGACACAACTGACAAAAGTCTATTAAAAGGGATTTTGCTAATCTTTATAATTATCAATCTCTCTTTAGATGTTTTCATAACAGTCTATAAATCACAATTATCATATAGCCTATTTATCATTTCTCTTATGAACATGAAAAATGATGCCATGGCTATAAAAGAACATAACAACTATAGAGAATGCGTAAAAACAGTAGCTTTATTTGAATAAAGCAAAAATGCAAATGAATGCATTGGTTATAAAGACCATCTCTATAAAAAGCTATTAAGTTGCAAATGTGTTATAAACAAAATTCACAAAAAAATTTTAAATTCATTTAGTGAAAAAACTGATAGGTTATAAAGATAAAAATACGCATTATAAGAGCGTTTTTAAATATTATAAATGTATAGATTCAAAAAACAACGCAACCGTTTTATAAAGACTATAATATAGATTTGAAAGCGTATAAATATAAAAGAAGAAATTAATAGGCATAAGATATTATCAATACACAACGTATTTAAAAAATATAAAAAAATATCAAAAAAGATAAAATATTATTTGACAATAAATACGTATTTTGTTATATAAATACTCAAGTGATTGAAAAACACTTAATCGTTAGCGGATTGGTTACGAAACAACCCTTCCCATTCTTTAAAATACTGACTTTCTTTTATGCTATTGTTGGCATATAACGATTTTGTCGGGTGTGGTTATGCTATACAATACTCTTTATGAGGAAAGCATAACAGCGGACTAACGACCGTGTTTTTCAGCACCCGGCGCCCTTATGGGCTGTTAATGAAAAATTTTAATTTCGTTAGGAAAAAACTATGAAAACTATAGTAAAAAACACCCCCGTTATCTCTTCCATTTCAAATGCAACCGCGCCCGTTAATAAACAAGAGCCTGCAAAAAAATACGAATTTACAGGAGAGACAATAGAGGTTGGTGATTATACTCTTTATCGCATTCGGGCTTTAAGGGATTTTGCTAATATAAAAGCTGGTGATTTAGGCGGTTTTATACATAAGGTTGCAAATTTAGCTCATAATGGTGATTGTTGGGTCGGTGGCAATGCCATGGTTTATGGTGATGCTCGTATTTACGATAATGCCCATGTTTCGGATAATGCAAAAATTACTGGATCTGCAAAAATTTATGAAAATGCAAGGGTCTATGGTAATGCTAGCGTGCATATTAGAGCTGAGGTTTATGGCAATGCGCAAGTATATGAGAACGCATTGGTTTATGGTGATATTTTTGGACATGCTAAAGTGTATGGAAATGCAAAAATTTATGACACTATTTATGGCAAGTTTCTTGATAAAACTAGAATTTATGGCAATGCTGAGATTTATGATAAAGCACGTGTTTTAGGAACCTCTCAGGTTTATGATAATGCCCATGTTTATGAAAATGCTACAGTTTTTGATAATGCTAGGGTTTGCGATAATGCCCATGTTTGTGGCGCTGCTATGGTCAATAGAGAAGCCAAGGTTTATGGGAATGCTATAGTGACTGGTTATGCCCATGTTTATGATAAGGGCTGCGTTTATGACAATGCCAAGGTTTATGGCAAGGTTTATGGTGGCGCTTGGGTTTCCAATAATGCTTTAATTTCTGATAATGCTGAGGTTTATGATGATGCTCGCATTTATGACAATGCAAAAATTTATGGCAAGGTCCATGGTGATGCTCATGTCTATGGCAATGCCAAGGTAATTGGCTATACTGAGATTGGTGGTGATACCAAAATTGGTGGCAATTATAAAGAACCCGTTATCACTGGTGATATTGTTTTTACAACTGTGTAAATGACGCGCGGACACGGCGGGGGCGCCCTCCTTTAAACATTCTCATTTAAAAATTTAAATCTCTTTATAAAGGAATTGTGCTCATGCAAAAGAAGTTTGCACTCACAAATGAAACGCGTGTATTTGGTAAACATGTTCTCTACC
>NZ_JBHIMK010000151.1:0-3206 GCF_042194085.1 Bartonella sp. MU70NMGDW | reverse complement strand
ATGGATTTACGTTCTTCATGTAAAACAGAACGCCCTAAACGGAATATATTTGTGTTGCTAATTCATGTGCTTTTTTTTAAATAAACCGGCACCCAAGCCCATTTCACGGCGGCGCTTATGAGTGGTATAACGATAAAGCCCCAAAATATGATATAAAATTCGTTGAGCACTCCCATCTTTACGCTTATGGAGTAACAAGCCGCTACCATCACACAATTTGCCAACTCCCAATGTTGTGTAGCTCTTGGCACTTGGGATGGTTTATAAGAGGCATTTTTAGTCTTTTTTATTTTTGTCTACACAGCTCTCCCCACTTGTAACATGCAATCAAATGGTTTTGATGGATTCAACATGAAAAAGATTTGGATGAGAGAATCTTACGGTATTCAGGGTTTTTACTCAATATGAATAACGCTAAACTATCATTATAAATCAATATATTATATGATTAATGTATACAGATAACTACGATTGCACTGAACAATGCAAAGAGCAACTCCTAGAAAAGTGTGCTAGAAACAAGTCAGCAAGAGCGCTTTTTACTAAGTCAAAACGTTGCAATAGCTTTTGCATTTAAATAGATTCGTAAGAATCCCCCTGTTTTCAAGAGTTTTATCTCTATACAAACTTCATTTATGATGTGGACGCGAATAAATTTGCTTAATGTATAATGAACAAGTTTGGAATGAGAGAATATTCTGATATTCTAGGGGCTCATTTTGTGTGAGGAAATGTACATTATATTTATAAATCAATATATTTATGTGAGGCTCGTATAGTTTATTATTTTCAGACGATACTTCGTGCCTTTAATTTATTACTCAATAAGTGATTTCTATGTTGGTAGAGCAGGGCAATTTGCTTTTATTTTAAAATCAAAAGGGCTCCAAAGCTTTATTTGTAAGGATTTTCACTTTTTATCTATAAACATATTATTTTTCTCTAGAAATTTGCAATGAAGGCACTAGGTAAAATCCATTATGGATATTTAATGAGGTTAATTTATGAACATAAAATATTTTATTACAGCTTTTGCTACTTTTGCTTCAATCTCTATCGCTCAGGGTGTGAGTTTTTTAGCGTCTCAAAACCTTATACAGAGAGCATCTTCGGCTGTTCCTCCAATAGGTCTTTTTTCTGGTGAACAGCTTCGCAAGGTATTATCTGAAGTTTTTCAAATAGAACTTTCTTGCACAAATAACAGTGAATACATAACAGCAGCTAAGTTAGTACCTGTGTCACATTCTGGTAAAAAAAGAGGATATAATCCTAAAAAAGGACTAGGGAAAAGAGGACGACCAAACCTATTTACACGAAGTCCAATGAGTTTTTAAAAAGTGAGAAAACAACATTGAGAGCTGTAACGTATGCTCGAAAAATGAAGAAAAGAGATATTATCACCTGAAAACAGGAGGGGAGCTATTTTTTTAAATGGTGTTATAATTGTATACGGTGAGAATGAAGAGTACTGTTCGGAAAAGATACGAGCAGGGAGATTTTAGTGAACGAATAGTACTGTATAATAGCAACCAGTCGTTACAAAATTCATGGGTTTAGATGAATATAGCCTAGAGATTTCGGGTTATTTTGTTATGCCGATCGTCATTTTAAGTGTGGTTATATAAGGCATGTAAAACGCCTTGATAAGTGCTTTTAGAGTATGGGGTGGGATTAGTGAAGGACTTGTCTATAGGGAATCTTTGGTTAAGTGAATTACATGAATGGGAAGCTAAATGAAACCCACTCGACAAAAATCTGGACTATTTGCAGACAGGGTCTGATAGGACGCTTCATCCAAATCGAGAAGAAAGCCAAGTATTTATTTTAATGTTAAACTTTTGATCTTGGTGTGTTTCAAGGAATAAAACGCCATTGAGTTGCATACTTACGTGAGCTTGTTTTAAAGAAACATTTCTCAATGCTCACAAGCCTATTTCGCGACGCCATTTATGAAAGGTATAATGGTAAATCCATTGAGTACTACCGCCTTTACGCTTATGAAGGTGAAAAGCCAGCATTCATCACACACTTTGCTAGTTCTCAATATTGTGACAGCCTTTGGTATGTGAGACGATTCATAAGGAGGCGTTTTTAATCCTTTCTTGTACAGTTTTTATCGACACGGCTTTTCTTGCTTGTAATGTGCAAGCGAATGATTTTGATTGATTGCGACATGCAACCAGTTTGGAATGAGAGAATCTTACGATATGTGACTACAGAATTTTATAAAATATTCTTTATTTGTCTATGATTCAAAATATCAGATATTTGCTCTACCAAATTAATGACTTTCAAAGCAAAGTTTGGTGTGAACACTTTAAGAAAGATCTCTCATCTTTTTTGCTTTAGGGAGAGTTTTAATATAGATGTCAGCATTTATCATACCAGTTTCTTGTCTTTAGGCATTTTTTTCAATTTAGTCTTGTAATGGAGTATGAAATGATAGCCTACAAATAAGGCTGAAGCTCTGAAAAAGACTTTACTATAAGGTTGAAAGAAGAAAAAAATGGTAAATATTTAAAAACAATAAATGCCTAAAGTAAAAATAAAGAGCAGGCAAGTTGCATGTGATCTTGTTTCAATCCATGGATTATTGGAAGTCTTATTTTGTGCGATACAAGTTTATGTTTGAAATAAGCATCCTTTTTATGAAAAAAACGAATACATAGTTTTCATATTTGGTTATGCGAAGGATGAAGGTAAAAACGTTATTTGTATAAATTTAAATAGAACGGTTGCATTTGACAGTTCTTGCTATTGAAAACATTCATAAGTGACATTTTTAGTTTTTTAACGGTTTCACATACTTGCTCGTTTGTAATGTATAGAGGGATGATTTTTGTTGCTTGAATATACAATGGTTTAAGATGAGAGCATTTGAATTTAATATAAAAGGATAATTTTTCATTAGACAAGAGCACATGCTTTCCACGGTGATAACGCAGATATTTTTGAAAAATTTATAAAGAAGAGCAAATGTGACAAGAGACAATCATTTGTACATTGGCATAGTTCAATTCTCATTTATTACAGATCAAGCAATCAAAGGTGATTTGATTGGCTTTTTGTTTTTTTTATGAGTGTATCATTTTTGCTACAGATATCTGAAGTTTGGGCTCTATATGAAACGATGTGTTCAAATAAATATTCAGCTATGGAGAGAAAATATGAATATGAAATGGTTAATAACAGCTTCTGCTTTCGCT
>NZ_JBHIMK010000150.1:0-3210 GCF_042194085.1 Bartonella sp. MU70NMGDW | reverse complement strand
ACTCAAACTATCAAGCGTTGCCAATTCTCTCGCAAAAGGCATTACATTTGGACATCTATGGAGACATAGAAACTAGAGGAGATAAAAATCAATGGTTCCCGTAACAGAAGCCTCTAATATCCATATGACAAAATAACAAGAATATCCAATCCTAAAGTAAAAAATATTCGCACTGAAATTGAGCTATTTTCATAAATTAAAAAATGAAATTAAGAAAAGATAAATTATCGTAAACTATACACTTTAATTTAGTGTCAAAATTATAATAATGAAAATAAATATTAGGATGCATATAACAGTAAAAAAGAGTCATATTAAAATGAAATCGATCATTCTTATAATTTTGATTGCAAACCTTTTATCAGCTTGTGCATTAGCACCAAAGCTAAAACAGCCCAATGATAGGAACCGAGTGCCTATTAATAAAACAATCCCTGCCGAAATCAAGCGAGGAGACAGATGAAAAAGATAATTATCATTATAGCGATCAGTATAATTTTTGGAACGTCAGCTCTCGCTAATAATTGTTACTGGAGCTCCAGAACTTTTAAGACAGTGTGTATTCCGAAGACTGTAGATCATAAGACAATAAATAATCCCTCTCCACCACCACCACCTGCTCTACCAGCTCCACCGACACCACCTGCTCTACCAGCTCCACCGACACCACCTACTCCACCTGCAGAATATCTGGAGCTTATTAAGCTATTAAAAAAAGAGGAAATTATTGAGCTCTTAAAAAAACAGCTTGAGTTAAAAAAAGAACAAATTTCGCAAACAGAAAAAACCTATCAAGCTATAACAAAGAATCAGAAAACTGAACCTAAAACAATTAACTTTTCTAGTTTTTTTCTCAAAGAGCCAGAAGCGCTCTATAAGAGTGATAAGCTTTCAAGGGAATCATATCAAAAGGTATTAGAGGAAGAAAACAAAATTTCTGGGACTTTTGATCAAATGGGCAAAGCTATTTCGGAGCGTTTACAATTTGCATCGATACAAGATAAAGCTGTAAGTTTAGAAACTTTTGAAACCGTAGAAAATCGTTTTAAATACCTCCAACATCTATTTGATGAACTTCAAACAAAAGAAAACCTGAAAGATACTGCAGATCTTCAAGCACATATCGATGGTTCATTAGCCATGATCCAAAATGAATTTATAAAGATGGAAATGGTGGCGTATTTACGTAAGGCTGAGCAATCACTTATCAAAAGGAAAAAACGCGAACTTAGTATGAAATTTTTTAACCATGAAGCAAAAGGGATGCCTACCATACGATAAAAACAAAAGCCACTGTAGAAGGTTCAGTACTATCCGAACAATTCAAAGAGGCACAGAGATTTTATCAAAGCCAAGATATCGTAATGCAAATACTTAGGTAATGTATAAATGCGAATAACGCGTTTAGCATGTATCTATGTTTCAAGGTAATAAAAAGTTGAAAATTCGTTAAAGAGGAATTCCATGGACTTTACAGTGTTCACGCAACTTTTCAATAAAATTGATCAGATAACAAAAACATATGTCACGGATCTTTCCTCAAAAACAATAGCTACAATTACACCCTTTGTATCAATCGGTATCACAATTGCTTTTATCATCTATGGTTGGCTCATCATTCGTGGCGCTATAGATATGCCTCTCTCCGGATTTGTAAATCGTTTCCTACGAATAAGTATTATTACTTCAATAGCCCTTACCACAGGACTTTATCAGAGTGAAATTGCGGATTTGATAACACAAATGCCCTATGAGTTATCAAAAGCGCTCATAACAAATCCACTCAATGATACACAATTAATGAATTTACTGGACACAACAGCAACCAAAGGATTTCAATATGCAGGCCGTCTTTTCGAAGAAACCGTCTTCTTCGAAGCCAATGGACTGCTTTACAGTCTCTTAGGCATCATCATCTTGTTGGCAACAAGCCTCGTAGTAGCAATCGGTGGTGGTCTCGTGCTCCTGACAAAACTCGCTATTACACTTCTCGTCGGATGGGGACCTCTCTTCATCGTTGCTTTGCTCTGGCAACCAACTCATCGCCTTTTCGAGCAATGGATAATCCAAGTCGTCAATTATATAATCCTCTTTCTACTCTTAGCCACTGTATTTAATCTGATGATGAATATCTTTGCAAACTATTTGAGCGACATGAAACTCGATTACAACCAGAATATAAGCTTCATGTTTGGGGGAGCTCTCATCTTGTCCATTATATCCATCATGCTGTTACTCAAACTATCAAGCGTTGCCAATTCTCTCGCAAAAGGCATTACATTTGGACATCTATGGAGACATAGAAACTAGATGAGATAAAAATCAATGGTTCCCGTAACAGACGCCCTTAATACCCATGTGACAAAATAACAAGAATATCCAATCCTAAAGTAAAAAATATTCGCACTGAAATTGAGCTGTTTTTATAAATTAA
This sequence comes from Bartonella sp. MU70NMGDW, assembly GCF_042194085.1. NCBI lineage: Bacteria > Pseudomonadati > Pseudomonadota > Alphaproteobacteria > Hyphomicrobiales > Bartonellaceae > Bartonella > Bartonella sp. MU70NMGDW. The sequence continues at coordinate 776 of NZ_JBHIMK010000150.1, read as the reverse complement.
AATGGAATAAAAAAGTAAAATAATTACACACAACGTACTTTACTTTATGTTCAAAATAATAATAATGACAACAAATATCAGGATGTATATAACAATAAAAAAGAGTCATATTAAAATGAAGTCGATCATTCTTGTAATTTTGATTGCAAACCTTTTATCGGCTTGTGCATTAGCACCAAAGCTAAAACAGCCAAATGATAGGAACCGGGTGCCTATTAATAAAACAATCCCTGCCGAAATCAAGAGAGCAAACAGATGAAAAAGATATTTATTATAACAGGAATGATTACCCTTTTGGGAATGATAAATTTAACTCTAACGTCTAACTTTAGTTGGGCTTCTGGGGCTCAAGATTCAACTATTCAAATTCCTCTCCCTGTTTCAAAAACAGAATATCTGAAAATTATTGAGTTATTAAACCAACAAATTAAAGAAAGCCAAAACCAGATCGAAAACGCGAAAAAAATCCATCAGTCTATAACAGGAAATAGAATCCAAAAACCAACAATAGGAGAGAACAAGAGCTTTTTCATACAAGATTCGCCTTCTATCTATCCAAAAACGCATTCCAACTACAGTGACGTAGATGTTGGACAATTTCGAGACCTTTTACATTCTGTTCTTGACGAAGAGAAAAGGTTTATCTTCTGGTCATTGCCGTATCATGAGATGCGCACAATAATTAATACCCGTCTTAACTATAGTGGAATTGTCGATAAAGCTGTAAGTTTGCAAACTTTCCAAGACGCAGAGAACCGCTTTACACAAATTGTCGA
>NZ_JBHIMK010000015.1:0-31898 GCF_042194085.1 Bartonella sp. MU70NMGDW | reverse complement strand
GTTTTGCTATTCGTGAAGGTGGTCGTACTGTTGGTGCCGGTATCGTCTCTAAGATCATTGAATAAATAATGCTTGTTAAAGGGATGTTAAAAGTGTTTTAGTTTTGAGAGTTAGGGGTATAGCTCAGTTGGTAGAGCGGCGGTCTCCAAAACCGCAGGTCGCGGGTTCAAGTCCTGCTGCCCCTGCCAAAGGGGAATAGAATTTTTCATATAAGGGAGTGGATTTTGCTGCCTTTTTCGCTTTTTTTGATATAGGGCTTGTTTTTTTGTGTATGAAACGGTATTGAATAGGAAGTAAGGAAATTGCATAAGTCGAAAGTTGGCTTTTGCATTTTTTTCTGTTTATTTTTGTTTTATAAAACACAATAGGGCTAGAGAGAGTATAGTGTGACGATGGCATCTAAAACCAATCCGATTACCTTTTTGAAACAGGTTTATGCAGAAACAGTTAAAGTGAAATGGCCTACACGTCGTGAGACGGTTATTTCTACTGTTATGGTTTTGTTGGTAACTGCGTTGGCTTCAGCTTTCTTTTTTATTGTGGATCAGGTTATGCATTTTGGTGTTTGGCGGGTTATTGATCTTCTGAAATATCTTTTTAGTTGAGAATGTAAGGAAGTGTGACTGTGGCAGCTCGTTGGTATATTGTTCAGGCATATTCAAATTTTGAAAAGAAAGTAGCGGAAGCTATTGATAAGGAGGCAAAGCAAAAAGGACTTGATCATCTTTTTGAAAAGATTTTTGTTCCAACAGAGCGTGTTGTAGAGGTTCGTCGTGGGCGAAAAGTTGATGCTGAGCGAAAATTTTTTCCTGGTTATGTTCTTGTTCGTGCTGAGTTAACAGATGAAGTTTATCATCTTATTAAGAATACGCCTAAAGTGACAGGTTTTTTAGGGTCGGATGCGCGTCCTGTTCCCATTTCTGATCGAGAGGTTGAGCAAATTCTCAAACAAGTTCAAGAAAGGGTTGAGTCTCCAAAGTCTTCTGTATTGTTTGAGGTTGGAGAGCAAGTTCGCGTTGCTGATGGTCCTTTTGTTTCGTTTAATGGAATTGTTCAAGAGGTTGAAGAAGAGCGCTCTCGTCTTAAGGTTGAGGTGCTTATTTTTGGGCGTCCTACGCCTGTTGATTTGGAATTTGGTCAGGTTGAAAAACTCTGATTAAACTTAGAGTAGTTTTAATTACTTTAAGGAAGGAGTGGGAGGTGATTTATGGCTTTTGTCGGCTTAATGATCCGAACCACGTGACTGCAGCGGGTAGCGGGCAAGATAAATTGTCAGTATACCAGTGAAATTAAAGGCAGATTGTTATGGCAAAAAAAAGTATAGGTCAGCTTAAGTTGCAGGTTCCTGCAGGAGCTGCTACTCCATCTCCACCGATTGGTCCAGCTCTTGGGCAGCGCGGTATTAATATCATGGAATTTTGTAAGGCGTTTAATGCAGCTACACAAGAAATGGAAAAGGGAGCACCGATTCCAGTGGTTATTACGTATTACCAAGATAAGTCTTTCACATTTTCTCTCAAGACGCCTCCTGTATCATTCTTTTTAAAGAAGGAGGCAAACCTGAAATCTGGTTCAAAAGAGCCTGGTAAAGTGTCTGTAGGAAGCATTTCTCGTGATAAAATTCGTTCGATTGCGGAATCAAAGATGCAAGATCTTAATGCGAATGACATTGAGGCAGCAATGCGTATGGTTGAAGGTTCTGCTCGCTCGATGGGCTTGGAAGTGGTGGGGTAATATTATGGCAAAAGTAGCAAAAAGAATAAAAAATATCCGAAAAGATATTGATTTTAATGAACTTTACGCTTTGAAAGATGCCGTTTCAATGGTTAAGGAGCGTGCAGTTGCTAAGTTTGATGAAACAATCGAAATTTCAATGAACTTGGGTGTTGATCCTCGTCATGCTGATCAAATGGTTCGAGGAGTTGCTCATTTGCCTAATGGAACAGGGAGAAATATTCGTGTTGCCGTTTTTGCTCGTGGGGATAAGGCTGAGGAAGCTAAGGCGGCAGGAGCTGATATTGTAGGGGCTGAAGATTTGTTTGAAAGCATTAATGGAGGGACTATAGATTTCGATCGTTGTATTGCAACACCAGACATGATGCCTCTTGTTGGTCGTCTTGGTAAGATTCTTGGTCCGCGGAGTTTGATGCCGAATCCGAAAGTTGGTACTGTAACACTTGATGTTGTCGGTGCTGTCAAAGCTTCTAAAGGTGGTGCTGTTGAGTTTCGTGTGGAAAAAGCTGGTATTGTGCATGCTGGTATTGGTAAGGCTTCTTTTGGTGTTGAAAAAATTGTAGAAAATATAAAGGCCTTTGCAAGTGCAGTTATTAAAGCCAAACCGCAAGGTGCAAAAGGTGAGTATATTAAGCGCGTTGCTGTTTCTTCGACTATGGGAATTGGTATTAAAGTTGATCCAGCAACAGTTCGTTCAGAGTTAGTATAAGCTGATTTATAATTTTGTTTTTGGGTATGTGAATATCAAAATTGTATTTAAAATGCTGGTTTTGATCAGCATTTAGCTATCTAAGCTTTATAGAGCTTAGGTTATGCCGGGAGAAATTCCGGAATATCCTGTCCGAGATTGTAGGTGATGCTTTTAAGTATCTTAATCAAAAAAACCTGCATGAGACTGGGGTAAAAACTGAGAGTTAAAAGACTTAAAGGGTTTGAGCCAAGGTTGCCTTTGAACGCTGTGCGTGAAAAAGGGGACAGGATCCTCATCGGTGACATGAAGTATTTTATGTTATCAAAGGTAACCAATAGGTTTGTTTTAAGCAAATCTGTTAAATGGAGAGAGACAGTGAATAGAGCGGAAAAACGCGAATTTGTTACATGGCTTAACGAGGCTTTTCGGAAGTCTGGTTCTGTTGTTGTTGCACATTATTCCGGTCTGACAGTTTCACAGATGAATGATCTACGTTCGAAAATGGGTGAAGCTGGCGGTGCCGTTAAAGTCGCCAAAAACCGTCTTGCTAAAATCGCTCTTCAGGGCACGGAATCTGAATCGATAGTGGGTTTGTTTACTGGACAGACACTTATTGCTTATTCAGAAGATCCGATCACAGCACCGAAAGTTGCTGTTGATTTTGCGAAAAGCAATGACAAATTTGTCATCCTTGGCGGTTCAATGGGGGCAACAAGTTTAACTGTAGATGCTGTGAAGTCATTGGCTTCATTGCCTTCATTAAACGAGTTGCGTGCAAAACTTGTGGGTATGATTTCTACCCCTGCGACCCGTATTGCACAGGTTGTTAATGCCCCAGCTAGTCAGGTTGCACGTGTCATTGGCGCATATGCTCAGGAGGATAAGGCGGCTTAAGGCTGTTCTGTTTTTTTGGATAAAATTTAATAATGGTTCAAATCTTTTAATTGAAGGAATTTAAAAATGGCTGATCTAGAGAAGATCGTAGAAGACCTTTCTAATCTAACCCTTTTGGAAGCCGCTGAGCTTTCTAAGTTACTTGAAGAAAAGTGGGGAGTTTCGGCTGCTGCTCCTGTAGCTGTCGCTGCTGTTGCTGGTGCTGCTGCTCCAGCTGCTGAAGAAAAAACAGAATTTGATGTTATTCTTGTTGAAGGTGGTGCGCAAAAAATTAATGTTATTAAGGAAGTTCGTGCTCTTACTGGACTTGGTCTTAAAGAAGCTAAAGATCTGGTTGAAGGGGCACCTAAGCCTATTAAAGAGGGTGCTTCTAAAGAAGAAGCAGAAAAAATTAAATCTCAACTTGAAGCTGCTGGTGCTAAAGTGGAACTTAAGTAAATTTAATTTTATCGGCGGGCATTTATGTTCGCCGATTTTCTTTCTCTCAATACAAAGAGGGAAAATAATGAGTAAAAAACCTTTTCCCAACGGTTTTGTAACAGTAATGGGATAGGTTTGCACTACCCATCCCTTCATCATAGAGTCAAGAGATAAAAATGGCTTATGTTGGTGGGGAAAGTTAATGATGCTCATTGTTGAGTGTCAAGTGAACTGGTCTGCATATGCAGGTTAATGATATAAGGCTTTCAAGGTTGGTCTACCTTGAAGAGTAAAGATCAAGGAGCGACGATGGCTCAGACTCACGCAATGATGTCTCAATTCAATGGTCGTAAGCGCGTACGTAAATTTTTTGGTAAGATTCCTGAAGTAGCAGAAATGCCGAATCTTATTGAGGTTCAAAAAGCGTCATACGATCAGTTTCTCATGGTTGAGGAACCGAAAGGTGGACGACCAGATGAAGGTTTGCAAGCTGTTTTTAAATCGGTTTTTCCTATTTCAGATTTTTCCGGTACAGCTATGCTTGAGTTTGTTGGTTATGAATTTGATTTACCGAAATTTGATGTTGAAGAGTGCCGTCAACGTGATTTAACTTATGCTGCCCCATTAAAGGTCATATTACGTTTGATTGTTTTTGATGTTGATGAGGATACCGGCTCCAAAGATATCAAAGACATTAAAGAGCAAGGCGTTTATATGGGCGATATGCCTTTAATGACGACGAATGGTACCTTTATTGTTAATGGTACGGAACGTGTTATTGTTTCGCAGATGCATCGTTCTCCTGGTGTCTTTTTTGACCATGATAAAGGAAAGTCCCATTCATCAGGAAAGCTTCTTTTTGCTGCTCGTGTTATTCCGTATCGTGGTTCTTGGCTTGATATTGAGTTTGATGCTAAGGACATTATTTATGCGCGTATTGATCGGCGGCGCAAGATTCCTGTTACTAGTCTTTTGATGGCACTAGGTATGGATGCGTCGGATATTTTATCGACGTTTTATGATAAAGTGACTTATGAGCGTGATGGAGAAGGATGGCGAGTTCCTTATTCTGTTGATCGCTTTAAAGGAATGAAGCTCATTTCTGACCTTATAGATGCAGATAGTGGTGAAGTCGTCGCGGAGGCTGGTAAAAAATTAACAGTTCGTACTGCGAAGTCTTTGGCAGAAAAAGGACTTAAAGCGGTTAAAGTTAGTGAAGATGATTTATTAGGTTGTTATCTAGCCGAAGATATCGTCAATTACGAAACAGGTGAAATTTACCTTGAAGCTGGTGATGAAATTGACGAAAAAGTATTAAAAATTTTGCTTGATGTTAGTGCTGATCAAATCAATATCCTTGATATTGATCATATGAATATTGGCGCTTATATCCGCAATACTTTAAAGGTGGATAAAAATGAAAGTCGACAGGATGCGTTATTTGATATTTACCGAGTGATGCGTCCAGGTGAGCCCCCAACAATCGATACAGCAGAAGCAATGTTCCATTCATTGTTTTTTGATCCAGAGCGTTATGATCTTTCAGCCGTTGGGCGTGTTAAGATGAATTTGCGTATGGATCTTGATTGTCCAGACACAGTTCGCATTTTACGCCAAGAGGATATTCTTGCTGTTGTTAAGATGTTGGTTGAATTGCGTGATGGTCGTGGCGAAATTGATGATATTGATAATCTTGGCAACCGTCGCGTTCGTTCCGTTGGAGAATTGATGGAAAATCAATATCGCATTGGTCTTCTTCGTATGGAGCGTGCGATAAAAGAGCGCATGTCATCGGTTGAAATTGATACAGTTATGCCACAGGATTTGATCAATGCAAAGCCTGCTGCTGCTGCAGTTCGTGAGTTTTTTGGGTCTTCACAATTGTCGCAGTTTATGGATCAAACTAATCCATTGTCGGAGATTACCCATAAGCGCCGTCTTTCTGCTCTTGGTCCAGGTGGTTTGACTCGTGAACGGGCGGGTTTTGAAGTTCGTGACGTACATCCTACGCATTATGGTCGTATTTGTCCGATTGAAACACCAGAAGGCCCCAATATTGGTCTCATTAACTCCTTAGCAACATTTGCGCGAGTTAACAAATATGGCTTTATTGAAAGCCCATATCGAAAAATTGTTGATGGAAAAGTCACAAAAGAAGTTATTTATCTTTCAGCGATGGAAGAAGCAAAGCATTATGTTGCTCAAGCTAATTCTTCATTAGATAGTGAAGGTCGTTTTACAGAAGAGTTTGTTGTTTGCCGTCATGCTGGTGAAGTTTTAATGGCGCCGCGTGATCATGTTGATTTGATGGATGTTTCACCAAAACAATTGGTTTCAGTTGCAGCAGCGCTTATTCCTTTTTTGGAAAATGATGATGCGAATCGTGCGCTTATGGGATCGAACATGCAGCGTCAGGCAGTTCCTCTTGTCCGCGCCGAAGCGCCATTTGTTGGGACAGGAATGGAGGCCATTGTTGCACGCGATTCAGGAGCTGCTGTGAGTGCAAAACGTAGTGGTGTTGTTGATCAAGTCGATGCTACCCGTATTGTTATCCGTGCAACAGAAGATTTAGATCCTTCAAAATCAGGGGTTGATATTTACCGCCTACAGAAATTTCAGCGTTCTAATCAGTCCACTTGTATTAATCAGCGTCCTCTTGTACATGTCGGTGATAGGATAGAGAAAGGTGATATCATTGCAGATGGTCCATCCACGGATCTTGGTGATTTAGCTCTTGGGCGGAATGTTCTCGTAGCCTTTATGCCTTGGAATGGATACAATTATGAAGATTCTATTTTGTTATCCGAGCGCATTGTTGCTGATGATGTCTTTACTTCAATTCATATTGAGGAATTTGAAGTTGCAGCACGCGATACAAAACTTGGGCCTGAGGAAATTACGCGCGACATTCCTAATGTTGCGGAAGAAGCGTTAAGAAATCTTGATGAAGCTGGCATAATTTATATTGGTGCTGAAGTTCAACCAGGTGATATTTTAGTTGGAAAGATTACCCCAAAAGGTGAAAGTCCCATGACGCCAGAAGAAAAGCTTCTGCGTGCAATTTTTGGGGAAAAGGCATCCGATGTTCGTGATACTTCTATGCGTATGCCTCCTGGAACTTTTGGTACTGTTGTTGAAGTTCGCGTTTTTAATCGCCATGGCGTGGAAAAAGATGAACGTGCGATGGCAATTGAGCGTGAAGAAATTGAGCGTTTAGCAAAAGATCGTGATGATGAACAGTCTATTCTTGATCGCAATGTTTATGCGCGCCTTACCGATATGTTGACAGGTAAAGTTGCTGTAGAAGGTCCGAAAGGCTTTTCGGGCAGTAAAAAGCTTGATAGTACAGTAATGGGGCATTATCCACGATCCCAGTGGTGGCAATTTGCTGTTGAGGATGAGAAGCTTCAAAATGAAATTGAAACTTTGCGCAAGCAATATGATGAATCAAAAGAAGCATTACAACGTCGCTTTATGGATAAAGTTGAAAAGGTCCAAAGAGGTGATGAAATGCCTCCTGGTGTCATGAAAATGGTGAAGGTTTTTGTGGCTGTGAAGCGGAAAATCCAACCAGGTGATAAGATGGCGGGACGTCACGGGAATAAGGGTGTTGTTTCACGTATTCTTCCCGTAGAAGATATGCCATTTCTTGAAGATGGGACCCATGCTGATATCGTTTTGAATCCACTTGGTGTGCCTAGTCGTATGAATGTTGGACAAATTCTTGAGACGCATCTTGGTTGGGCATGTGCGGGGATGGGCAAGAAGATTGGTGATTTGTTAGAATTGTATCAAGAGACTGGGGATATATTGCCGTTGCGTCAGCGTATTGAAAATCTTATGCCTGATGATAATCAAAATGAACCAGTCCGTCAGTATGATAATGAAAGCCTTTACAAATTGGCATTACAGATGAAGAAAGGGGTTTCAATTGCAACGCCTGTTTTTGATGGAGCACATGAGTCTGATATTAACATGATGCTAGAGGACGCAGGCTTAGATAGTTCAGGGCAAGTTACGCTTTATGATGGTCGTACTGGAGAACCTTTTGATCGTCGAGTAACGGTAGGATATATTTACATGTTGAAATTGCATCACCTTGTTGATGATAAGATTCATGCACGTTCCATTGGTCCCTATTCACTTGTTACGCAGCAGCCATTAGGAGGTAAGGCACAGTTTGGTGGTCAGCGTTTTGGTGAAATGGAGGTTTGGGCACTTGAAGCTTATGGTGCTGCATACACTTTGCAGGAGATGCTAACAGTAAAATCGGATGACGTGGCCGGTCGAACGAAAGTCTATGAGGCAATTGTGCGTGGTGATGATACATTTGAGGCGGGTATACCCGAAAGCTTTAATGTGTTGGTAAAAGAAATGCGCTCACTTGCTCTTAATGTGGAGCTTGATGATGCGCGTGAATTTATTGCACAGCGGGCATTGTCTGATACAGCAGAATAATAATTCAAAGAGCGCAGTAGAAAAAGGCTGCGCTCTGATTACTTTAAGAGGCTCAATAACCTTATTAAGGTTATACAGGTCATTTTTAAAAGTAAATGTATTTTAAAGAAGATCTGTTATAAAATAAATGAGATATTACAACAGGTTCTAAGAATCTTTGAAGGAGAACAGCATGAACCACGAGGTCATGAATCTTTTCAATCCTCAAGCGCCAGCGCAGACATTTGACTCTATTCGTATTTCTATTGCGAGTCCTGAGAAAATTTTGTCCTGGTCTTATGGTGAGATTAAGAAGCCTGAGACTATTAATTATAGGACTTTTAAACCAGAGCGTGATGGTCTTTTTTGTGCACGTATATTTGGCCCTATTAAAGACTATGAATGTCTATGTGGCAAATATAAACGCATGAAGTATAAGGGCATTATTTGTGAAAAATGCGGTGTAGAGGTTACCCTTTCGCGCGTGCGTCGTGAGCGTATGGGGCATATTGAACTTGCGGCACCTGTTGCGCATATATGGTTTCTTAAATCATTACCAGGTCGTATTTCTACACTTTTAGATTTAACTTTAAAAGATATTGAGCGGGTTCTTTATTTTGAGAATTATATTGTAACCGAACCAGGTTTGACATCTCTTAAGCTCCATCAGCTTCTTTCTGAAGAAGAATATATGCTTGCTATTGATGAGTTTGGAGAAGATCAGTTTACAGCTATGATTGGCGCTGAAGCTATTTACGAGCTTTTAGCTGGTATGGAGTTAAATAAAATCGCCAATGATTTGCGTCTCGAATTAGCTGAAACAACTTCAGAGTTAAAGCAGAAAAAACTGATTAAACGGCTTAAAATCGTTGAAAATTTTCTTGAATCTGGAAATAAGCCAGAGTGGATGATTATGAAAACAATTCCGGTTATTCCACCGGATTTGCGTCCATTGGTTCCGCTTGATGGTGGGCGTTTTGCGACATCAGATCTGAATGATCTTTATCGGCGTGTTATTAATCGTAATAACCGCTTGAAACGGCTGATTGAATTGCGTGCTCCTGGAATTATCGTGCGCAATGAAAAGCGTATGGTACAAGAAGCTGTTGATGCATTGTTTGATAATGGACGGCGTGGGCGTGTGATTACTGGAGCCAATAAACGTCCTCTCAAGTCTCTATCAGATATGTTGAAGGGCAAGCAAGGACGTTTTCGTCAGAACTTACTTGGGAAGCGTGTTGATTACTCAGGGCGTTCTGTTATCGTGACGGGACCTGAATTAAAATTGCATCAATGCGGTCTTCCGAAAAAAATGGCTCTTGAATTGTTTAAGCCTTTTATTTATGCGCGGCTTGATGCAAAAGGCTATTCATCAACGGTAAAGCAGGCAAAGAAGCTTGTTGAAAAAGAACATCCGGAAGTTTGGGATATCTTGGATGAGGTTATTCGTGAACACCCTGTTTTACTCAACCGTGCGCCAACATTGCACCGTTTGGGGATTCAGGCTTTTGAACCTATCTTAATTGAAGGCAAAGCTATTCAACTTCATCCACTGGTGTGTACTGCTTTTAATGCGGATTTTGATGGAGATCAGATGGCGGTTCACGTTCCGCTTTCTCTTGAAGCACAGCTTGAAGCTCGTGTTTTGATGATGTCTACCAATAATATTCTTCATCCGGCCAATGGTGCCCCAATTATTGTTCCCTCACAGGATATGGTTCTTGGTCTTTATTATCTTTCAATTGTTTCTGAAAAAGAACCAGGTGAAGGAATGGCTTTTTCTGACATAGGTGAGCTTCATTATGCCTTGGAAAATAAGGTTGTAACGCTTCATACGAAGATTAAAGGCCGTGTTAAGAATATGGGGAAGGATGGAAAAGAAGTTTCTAAACTTTATGATACAACACCTGGTCGTTTGATTATCGGTGAGCTTTTGCCAAGAAATTCGGATATCTCATTTGATATTGTCAATCAAGAAATGACGAAAAAGAACATTTCTAAAATGATTGATCATGTTTATCGGCACTGTGGACAAAAAGAGACGGTTATTTTTTGTGACCGTATTATGCAGCTTGGTTTTTCTTATGCTTGTCGTGCAGGAATTTCATTCGGTAAGGATGATATGGTTATTCCTGATAGTAAGTCGCGTTTAGTTGCAGAGACAGAAGCTTTGGCTAAGGAGTACGAACAGCAATATAATGATGGTTTGATTACACAAGGTGAAAAATACAATAAGGTTGTAGATGCTTGGGGTAAATGTACAGATCGCGTTGCAGATGAAATGATGAAACGTATTCAAGCCGTCGATTTTGATCCTAAAACAGGTCGTCAACGGCCGATGAATTCGATCTATATGATGTCGCATTCTGGAGCACGTGGTTCTGCTAACCAGATGAGACAATTGGCTGGTATGCGTGGATTAATGGCAAAACCATCGGGTGAAATTATTGAAACCCCCATTATTTCAAATTTTAAAGAAGGTCTAACTGTTAATGAATACTTCAATTCCACGCATGGTGCACGTAAAGGACTTGCTGATACTGCGTTAAAGACGGCGAACTCTGGTTATTTAACACGGCGTCTTGTTGATGTTGCACAGGATGCTATTATTTCGGCAGTTGATTGTGGTACCGCAAAAGGGCTTACCATGCAGCCAATTGTTGATGCAGGACAAATTGTTGCCTCACTTGGGCAAAGGATTCTTGGTCGTACAGCGCTTGTTGATATTCTACATCCTGTCTCTGGAGAGGTTATCCTTGAAGGTGGAGCGATGATTGAGGAAGCTGATGTCGCGAAGATTGAAGAAGCTGGAATTCAATCTGTTCAAATTCGTTCTGCTTTAACATGTGAAACACGTCTTGGTGTTTGTGCAAAATGCTATGGTCGTGATTTGGCGCGTGGAACACCTGTTAATCAGGGAGAAGCCGTTGGTGTTATTGCTGCTCAATCCATTGGTGAGCCGGGAACACAGCTTACTATGCGTACTTTCCACTTAGGAGGGACTGCGCAGGTTGTTGATTCATCGTATTTAGAGGCATCTTATGAAGGTAAGGTGGAGATTCGTAATCGTAATGTGGTTCGTAACTCTGAAGGCCATTTGGTTGTTATGGGGCGTAATATGGCTATCCTTATCAAGGATGAGTTAGGAAAAGAGCGCGTTGTACACCGTGTTAGCTATGGTGCCCATATTTTTGTTGATGATGGTGATGTGGTTAAACGTGGCCAACGTATAGCAGAATGGGATCCTTACACACGTCCAATTTTAACGGAAGTTGAAGGCTATGTGGGTTTTGAAGATATGATTGATGGTTTATCTGTCACTGAAACAGCTGATGAATCTACGGGTATTACGAAGCGTTTGGTGATTGATTGGCGCGCTAATCCACGTGGTGCGGATCTTAAACCAGCCATTATTATCCACGCAGATAAAGAAGGTGAATCCATTGCTAAATTGTATAAGGGAGGTGAAGCCCGTTATATGATGTCAGTGGAAACTATTCTTTCTGTTGAGCTTGGTGCTCATGTTAAGGCTGGTGATGTTATTGCTCGTTTGCCGATGGAAAGTGCCAAGACGAAAGATATTACGGGTGGTTTACCACGTGTGGCTGAGCTTTTTGAAGCGCGTCGTCCAAAGGATCATGCGATTATTGCTGAAGTAAGTGGCACGATTCGATTCGGCCGTGGTTATAAGAATAAACGTCGTATCATTATTGAACCAAATGATGAAACTCTTGAGGCAGTAGAATATTTGATTCCAAAAGGTAAGTTGTTTCACTTCCAAGAAGGTGATCAAATTGAAAAGGGAGATTATATCCTTGATGGTAATCCAGCACCTCATGATATATTGGCGATTAAGGGGGTTGAAGCTTTGGCATCTTATCTTGTTAATGAGATTCAGGAGGTTTATCGTTTGCAGGGAGTTCTTATTAATGACAAGCACATTGAAGTGATTGTTCGTCAAATGTTGCAAAAAGTTGAAATTACTGAATCTGGAGATTCTGGTTATATTTCAGGTGATAATGTTGATCGTATTGAACTTGATGAAATCAATGATAATTTGATTGCAGAAGGGAAGAAACCTGCATCTGGTAATCCCATTCTTCTTGGAATTACAAAAGCTTCTCTTCAAACGCCTTCTTTCATTTCGGCGGCATCGTTTCAGGAAACAACACGTGTTCTTACTGAAGCAGCAGTTTCTGGTAAAATTGATACTTTGCAAGGACTTAAAGAGAACGTTATTGTCGGTCGTCTTATTCCAGCAGGTACGGGTGGTACGATTTCTCAAATCCGTCGTATTGCTGCCGTTCGTGATGATTTGATTGTAGATGAGCAGCGTAAGTCTAGTAATAACGAAGTGGCTAAGGCTATGTTGACAAATATGACAACCGGCGCCGTTGCTGAATAATTTAAATATAACATCACATAATAAAAAAACGTCTGAACTTTATACTCAGACGTTTTTTTATCTCGAAATGCAGAAGTTGCATCTTTTCCTAAAAAATATCAAAAATTATAAGGCGATAGTTATTTTTAACATCTTTACTAGCTTATTGTTTTGTAATTATTTGAAACTCAAAAGCCATGTTCAAGGAAAATAGTTGATTATCTACAAATAAAATAATGATTGATTTTGAATTTTAGGAAAATTGTTGATTGATATCTTCTATAAAGATTTTAAAGGACTTATAATGAAAGATCGATAGTCTTTTCTGTAATCTAAAAAATAATTGATCCTCTACTATACAATACTTGTATGACAAGAATGTATCTTCTTCTAAATTAGAATGTAGGAGAGTAGAGATTACGTTACTCACTAAGTATTATAAAAAATAGACATATTTCTTATCACAATGTGATCTATGAAGACAGAATGAAAAAATGTACGAATATTATTCAATTGGAAAATTAACACGTGAGTTTTCAATAACAGCTCGGACTTTGCGTTATTATGAAGAAGAGGGGCTTCTTATTCCTTTTCGGCGTGGAAATACACGGCTTTATACACAAACGGATCGTCATAAGTTAAAACAAATACTGCGTGCTAAAAGAGTTAAATTTTCGTTGTCTGAAATATCTGATATGTTGACAATGGTTGAAAAACCACCTGATGATGAGAAAAAGCTTAAGAAGTTAATTGCAGGAATTCATAAAAAACGAGCTGATTTAAAGCAGATGCAGCATGATATTGATGATCTTCTACAGGATTTGGAACGAATTGAGGAGAGTTTTTTTGAGAGCTTAGCGGAGTTGGGGGTTAATCATTGATTATAAAATTTATTTCATCTGCTTTTAGACAATTTTCTTTCTATTAAAAGAGATAGGTTATACTATCTCTAAGGGGAATCTTTAACACTACGTGAAATGTGTGAGTTATTTAAAGAAATAGAGTGTTCGAAAAAAGCTGCGAAGGTATTTTCGCAGTATATTGTCCTTGATAAGCAAAAAAATTATTTTTCATAAAGAAAGTAAAAACAATGGCAGTTTCTCCTATGAGTGTTTTTCAATCTATTTTGTCACGAAAGTCAATTCGCGCTTTTACTGATCAGCCAGTTAGTTTGGAAACAATCAAAGAAATCTTAAAACTTGCAGCACGTGCACCATCTGGAACAAATATTCAGCCATGGCAAGTGATTGTGCTTACAGGAAGTGTATTACAGAAAGTAGGGCAAGAGCTTTCACAACTTGTTCTTTCAGGTGTAAAAGGAGAGCGTGAATATAGTTATTATCCACATCAGTGGCGTGAGCCTTATATTTCAAGACGTCGAAAAGTTGGTTTGGATCTTTATCAGAGTCTTGGAATTCAAAAAGGTGATGAAGAAAAAATACTTCATCAAAAGGCGCGAAATTTTTTATTTTTTGATGCACCTGTAGGACTCTTATTTACAATGGATCACGACATGGAAATGGGGAGTTGGCTTGATTTGGGTATGTTTATGCAGACCATTATGTTAGCTGCACGTGGATTTGGATTAGATACCTGCCCTCAAGCTGCTTTTGCTGATTATCATAAACAGATTCGTACGCTTTTATCTATTCCTTCTGATCGCCATATTATCTGTGGTATGGCACTTGGTTATCGCGATATGAGTGCTCCAGAAAACAATTTTGAGACAGAACGAGAATCGTTAGAAAACTTTGTACGTTTCATTGAAACATACCCATAAAATATTTTATATAATTAAGCATACGTTTTGAAGAACTTGGTGCATTATGAAAAATATTTTCGATAAGAATTTCGCATCCTTATTGAATTTTAATATTGCGTATTAACACTTATTTTACTAAGTTTGAAACATTAAGAGCGGTGACTCTAGGGGCATTGTCCGTTTTTTGAAGGTTGGCTTAATGGAAAACACTATAGAGAGAAAGTGCTGGGTGGTAGCAAGACGAGCGACATTCGTGTTTATTGCTGTCATTTTTTTAGTTTATCTCGCAATTTGATTTTAAACGGGACAAACGTTATGAAAAAGCATATATGCTCAAGCTGTACTATAGTTTTGAGGTGATACGTGTTTCTATCTGTTTTTGAACTTTTTAAAATTGGGATTGGTCCTTCCAGCTCACATACGATGGGGCCGATGACAGCTGCTAATATGTTTTTGCAAAAGATAGGAGATTTTTCTCAGTCGTCTGATATTCAAGTTTCTCGTATACGTGTTTATCTTTATGGTTCTTTAGCTTTCACGGGTATTGGTCATGCAACAGATAGGGCTATCATATTAGGACTTTTAGGAGAAAAAGCTTCTACTGTTGATCCTGATAGCATGGGGGGGGTGTTAGCAAAAGTTATACGTGAAAAAAAAGTGCAACCAGAAGGCCATCCCGCTTATCAGTTTGATGTGCAGCGTGATCTTATTTTTGAACGAAAGCAAATCCTCCCTGGACATACAAATGGACTGGCCTTTGAAGGACTTAATACTGATGGGAATGTTCTGTTGCGGCAGATTTATTATTCTATCGGTGGTGGCTTTGTTGTGACTGAGGATGAATTAAGCCATATGAATGATAATATACAACCAGAAGCATTTGAGGTGCCATATCCATTTGATTCTGCTTGTACAATGTTATCAATGGCAGAAAAATCAGGACTTTCAATTGCTGAAATGAAGCGCTTAAATGAAGAAACAAAGATAGAGCGTTCTTCTCTTGATACAGGGCTTGATGAAATTTTTTCAGCGATGACAAATTGCATTGATAGAGGTCTTTCACAAGAAGGTGAGTTGCCTGGTGGATTGCGTGTTCTAAGGCGTGCTAAAAAGCTGCATGAAACGCTTTTGAAAAATCAAAAGAAAAATCACAATTATCCACTTTGGGCAAATGATTGGCTTTCGGTATATGCCATAGCAGTCAATGAGGAAAATGCAGCAGGTGGTCGTGTTGTTACAGCCCCAACAAATGGGGCAGCCGGTGTTATCCCAGCAGTTTTGCGTTATTATCTTCAATTTAATGATGATTCAGATCGAGAGGGAATACATAATTTTCTATTAACGGCAGCAGCTATAGGCGGTGTTATCAAACATAATGCCTCTATTTCTGGTGCAGAAGTTGGGTGTCAAGGTGAAGTTGGAACGGCATCTTCAATGGCCGCAGCAGGGTTGACCGCAGCGTTAGGTGGAACACCAGCTCAAATTGAAAATGCGGCAGAAATTGCGCTTGAACATCATTTGGGAATGACATGTGATCCTGTTGCAGGTCTTGTACAAGTTCCTTGTATTGAGCGTAATGCAATGGGAGCTGTTAAGGCGGTAACGGCTTCTTCTCTTGCGTTATATGGTAATGGAGATCATTTTGTTTCTCTTGATGCTTGTATAGAAACAATGCGCCAGACTGGTCATGATATGAGTGAACGCTATAAAGAGACAAGTAAAGGTGGTCTTGCAGTTAATACAATATCTTGTTAGGAGCTGGAGCATCTTTCAATCCATAACTGGACTTTTTGGAGGGGGATCGTATTTCCTGATAAAGCTTGTGCTTTTTGTTACTTATAAATCAAAATTCCACTTTAATGCAGCAGCAGCTTGAAATAAATTCGAGATGATTCAGTGTTTTCTTAACGAATAATAGCTTTGGCATGAAAGCTTGGAGGGAGAGTACTGTTAGTATCTATCTGATTTGTCTCTAAAATGGGAAAAAGTCTAATTTAGAAAAAGTAAAAAAGCGTAAAGTAAAATTAGTGATCAATCTGCCATTATTTTCTAGCTGGGTTTTATGGCTTTTTAAAGTTTCCATAGCCATATCTTTTAAGTAATGGAAGATTATGCCTGAGTATCCAAGGAAAATTTGTTTTAAATCTGAATAATTATGATGAGGAGAGAGAATTTTAAAGATTTTAATTTTTTGGAAGTAAAGATTTTTGGGTACCTAGTATGGTAAAAAATACCTTAAAAAGAAATGCTAATTTACAATAATTAAGAGATATATTGGGAATATCTTTTTTATTTATAAATTCTGTACCGTCAAAAAAACTAAAATAAATAATAACGTATACATTAAAAATATTTATCAAAATTCTCATGAGAATAGAATGCATGCGATAGAACATTATCGTGTTACTCATTGATGAGTTTGTTTTAAAAAAATATCTCTCAACGCTCCCAAACTCATTTTGCGATGGTATCTGTGAATGGTATAATGGTAGATTCATTGAGCACCACGATCTGTATGCTTAATAAAAAGAGTGCGCTGGCACGATTACACACTTTACCAGCCCCCCCTGTATGGGGACCAAAGCCCTTGGTATTTGAAACGGTTCATTATAGGCATTTTGAGTTTTTTGGTACGGTTTCACACCACACACTAATCTCGCTCATAACATGCAAGAGAACAGTTTTGATTGATTCAACATAAACAAATTTCAAATGAGAGAATCTTACGATATTCGAGATTCTCATCTAACATGAAAAATAATGAACTATCTTTATAAATCAGTATCTTGGATATGAATAGTATAATGTAAGTTTCCCATGAATGGTATAAAATCTATAGAGTATTAGCATCTTTATTTATAGAGGGAGAAAAGCAGCACTATCATCCTTTTTTTAATAGTTTAATGCCAATCTTGCTCGTGATGAGCAAGCGAACGATTTTGACTGATTCAATATAAGAAGAAAAATAAGAGAATTTTACGAAAACCTCTTATTCAATATGCAAAAAATAAATTATAGATTAAAATCTTATGGAAATCGTTAACATGATATTTAATATGATAATTTCTTTTACGTTTTTTCATCGTTAGTATTTGTATTTTCCAGTTTACTTTGTCTGTCGAAAGAAATAAAAGTAAGAGGAGTTAGATTATTTTTTACAGCGTTTATGTTGTATGGGGGAGCGTTATTAAGAGGGACTTCCTTTATTGAACTTTTACAACAACTCCTAAAATGATAAGCTTTCATCCAATAAAGCTATTTATTTTTTCCAAAAAGATATCAAGGATAATTTTTATATTAAATCCAAAAGTGGAAAAATATTGGGTGTTTTTTATGTCCTTAATAATGGTTTTATTGAAAGCTTGGAGGTACTGGATAGTTGGAAAAGCTTTCAGCACAATTCCATAATTTAAGAAAAAAGTATCTTTATCAAAGAGGGGCTAAGGCTGTAGATAATGGTTAATAATAAAATAATTTTTTAGAGATGGTCTGTAAAATTAAATATTTGTTGCTCCTAGACGGATTTTAATAGGCACATTACCAGTTTGGCTAGCAACGCGTAAATGAATGCGTACAGGAGGCATTATGAGACGACGGTTGCGTATTGTTTGGCAAATGAGAAGGTTAACAAGAGATTGTGTATCTAATGCAGTCGAATTATATTTTAAACCAGTAAGTTTTGCGGCAGCATCGTGAAGAGAACGCAATGAAAGGAGGGATGATTGCTTCAATAAAATTTCTTTTTTATGGAATGAAGCAAAAGCATTATCTGTCATAATACTATCCTTAACGCAGAATTCAAAAATTTTTAGTAGGCTACAGTATAGCAGTTAAAATTTGCTTTCTTTAATGTAGAGCAAGCATCAAATGCAGCTTTTTTTGATTGAAACCCTGTAAAGCGCGCTCGATAATAACGCTGCCCACTTTTTTCAAACAGTTGCATGTGCGAAGATGCGTGCTTTAAAGTAGAAAAAGCTATATTTTTTGCTTTTAAAAGTAAAGTTTTTGCTTGTTCTTCACTAGGAAGAGAACCAATTTGGATAGCCCATCCGGCATTTGTGGACAAAGAGGCTGTTACAATTTTATGAGTCTCAACCGGTATAGTTTTTTGAGGGTTTGGTATTGGTATAATTACTTTATTTACAGCCGTTATTGCGATATTGGAGTTTTTAGGTTGTTCTGCAAATGCTGTCAACATAGTCGAAATTTCATCGTCAAAATTACTTGAATCAGCTTTAATGGTCGGTATAGGAGTATTGGCACCAGTCGGTAAGTGATAGCGTACAGAAGCCATTAAACGTTCACCACTTTTCATTTGGCTTGCTTTGGGCAAATATTGATTCAATAGGCTAGCCATATGCTCGTCACGTGCAGTAGATGATTTACCTCCCATAACAACAGCGACAACAGAGCGCCCCTCAAGACGCATTGAAGTTGCTAAATTAGAACCTGACATTTGTGTGTATCCTGTTTTAATCCCATCAACACCCTTCATTATTTTAACGAGTTTATTGTGGCTGTTAATTGTATGTCCACGGAAATTAAAACTTTTTGTTTTGAACAATTTATATTGTTTTGGAAAATGTTTACGTAAAGCTAATGACAAAGTCGCTATATCTCGTGCTGTAGAATAATTGTGCACATCCGGAAGCCCTGAAGCATTCGCGAAATGTGTATGTTTCATGCCAAGTTTACGAGCTTTTACTGTCATCATTTGAGCGAATTTTTTTTCACTACCTCCAAGATATTCTGCAATGGCAGCAGCAACATCATTTGCGGATCTTGTAATGAGTGCTTTAGCTGCTGATTCTGCAGAAATTGTTTGGCCTGCTTTAAAGCCAATTTTTGTCGGTGGACGCATTGCTGCATAATGTGAAACGGGAATTGGTGTATTTGGTGTCACACGACGCATCTGCATAGCTTCAAAGAGTAAGTACAATGTCATCATCTTTGTTAAAGAAGCAGGATAACGTTTCAGTGTTGCATTGGCTTGAAATAGAGTTTTTCCCGTAGTAGCATCTATAACAATAGCCGCATACTTATCAGGATAGGCTCCTTGAGGTGTGGCTGATGCCCAACAGTAAGAAAAAGCTAACACAACAAAAGAAATTGCTATTGTTTTACAGTAGCGCATAATTTTTTGATAATTAATATACACTTGCAGTATCCTATTTCTCCATTTATCCTAAAAAACTTCTATAAAGCTTCCTTTTCTGTAATTTGTTGATGCAGTTTAGACGAATGGTATTACTAATTTGTTTACAGAAGTTATTTTATAAGTGAGTGATTGAAGTCTAACCATAGAGGGAATCTTTTTCTAACACATACAGGTATTGCAATAGTTATGAAAGAATTTAAAATTGATAAAAATGTGCTGCATGGAAAACGATAATGGGACGGATGCTTATAATAAACTCTATAGCTCATATTATGCATAATGAAAAGGGCAAGAATTGGGATGAAATTAGGCATGGTGCGGTTATAACGCTTAAGGCTAGAGCAAAACTCGAAAAACCTAAATTATGTCGAGTTTTTTTGCTTAATGATGATTACACACCTATGGATTTTGTTGTTTTCGTTTTGAAGAGCTTTTTTAAAAAAAGTTTCGAAGAGGCAACGCGAATAATGTTAAATGTTCATCACAGTGGGATAGGAGAATGTGGAACTTATACTTATGAAGTCGCTGAAATGAAAATATTACAAGTGAGGGAATGTGCGCGTCAAAATGAACATCCGTTACAATGTGTAATGGAATGGAAGTGAGGAATTATGCCATCTTTTACACCTAGTCTTGAAGAGGTTTTGCATCGTGCATTAACAATTGCTACTCAGGCACAGCATGAATACGCAACATTAGAGCATCTTCTACTTGCGCTGTTAGATGATGCTGATGCAAATTCCGTTATTCAGGCTTGCCAAGTAGATGTGGAGGAATTACGAGAGCGCTTAACCAATTATCTTCGCTCAGAGTTAGATGAACATATTAGAGCTGATGAGGATACTAAGCCTACAGCTTTTTTCCAGCGTGTTATCCAACGTGCGGTGATTCATGCACAATCAGCTGGAAAAGATGAAGTATCGGGGGCAAATGTTCTTGTTGCAATTTTTTCTGAACGTGAAAGCCATGCAGCATATTTTCTGCAAGAAATGGGCATGACACGCTATGATGCTGTACGTTTTATTTCGCATGGTATCACGCGTGATGATGGGTTATCCATGTTACTTGAAGGACTTGAAGAGCAATTAGATCAGCAGATTTCGGATAATGATGAAAGAGGAACAAGTGCTTTAACGAATTATTGTGTTGATCTCAATTGTAAAGCACTTAATGGAAAAATTGATTTATTAATTGGCCGTGAAATAGAAATTTCACGCATGATTCAGATTTTATGTCGAAGGTCAAAAAACAATCCGCTTTTGGTTGGTGATCCTGGAGTGGGGAAAACCGCTATAATTGAGGGATTGGCAAAGCGCATTGTTGATGCGCAAGTGCCTGAAGTTTTATCAAATGCAACAATATTTTCTCTTGATATGGGGGGGCTTGTTGCTGGTACACGTTATCGCGGTGATTTTGAAGAACGCTTAAAGCAAGTTATTAAAGAGTTTGAGCTGTATCCAGATGCTATTTTATTTATTGATGAAATTCATACCTTAATTGGAGCAGGAGCGACATTAGGGGGAAATATGGATGCAGCAAATCTTTTAAAACCTGTATTATCTTCTGGAACTATGCGATGTATTGGTTCGACGACTTACAGAGAATATCGCAAATTCTTCGAACAAGATCGTGCTTTAGAGCGTCGTTTTCAGAAGATTGATATTAATGAACCTTCTGTTACAGATGCGATTAAGATTTTGCAGGGGATGAAGCCTTACTTTGAAGATTTTCATCAGATTAAATATACAGATCAGGCGATGAAGGCATCTGTAGAATTATCTTCACGTTATATAATTGACCGTAGGTTACCTGACAAAGCAATTGATATTATTGATGAAAGTGGCGCAGCGCAAAAGCTTTTGCCACAAAAACAACGCAAGAAGAGTATAGGTGTTAAAGAAATTGAGGCTACTGTTGCTACAATTGCAAGAATTCCACCAAAAACAGTTTCTCGGAATGATCAGAAGATATTGAGTAAGCTTGAAAGAGAACTCAAACATGTTGTTTATGGGCAAGATCAGGCAATTTCCGTCTTAGTTTCATCCATAAAATTGGCGCGAGCAGGTTTACGCGAACCGGATAAACCAATAGGAAGTTATTTATTTTCAGGACCAACAGGTGTAGGAAAAACTGAAGTTGCAAAACAGCTTGCATCATCTTTAGGCATTGAATTATTGCGTTTTGATATGTCAGAATATATGGAACGGCATACGGTAGCACGTTTAATCGGAGCTCCTCCAGGTTATATAGGGTTTGATCAAGGAGGTCTTCTTACAGATGCTGTTGATCAGAAGCCTCACGCAGTCCTATTGCTAGATGAGATTGAGAAAGCACATTCAGAGTTATTTAATATTTTATTGCAGGTAATGGATTATGGTAGATTAACAGATCATAATGGTAAGAAAATTGATTTCCGCAATGTTATTTTGATTATGACAACCAATGCTGGTGCTTCAGATATGGCAAAATCAGCTATTGGATTTGGGAAGGTACATCGTGATGGTGAGGATATAGAAGCAATCAATCGGTTATTTACACCAGAGTTTCGTAATCGGTTAGATGCAATTATTCCGTTTGCACCTTTATCTCATTTAATCATCAATCAGATAGTGCAAAAATTTATTTTTCAGCTTGAAGCACAATTAGCTGATCGGGGAATTTGTTTTGAATTAAGCCCTTCTGCAACTTTATGGCTTTCCAATCAAGGATATGATTCTCAGATGGGAGCACGCCCATTAGGGCGTGTTATACAAGAATATATTAAAAAGCCATTAGCTGATGAAATTTTATTTGGAAAGTTACGCAACGGTGGCATTGTTCGCGTATTGACACAAAAATCAAATTGCAAAAAAGAAAGCTTACAGTTGGAAATTTCATCTTCCGATATATCTGCAAGTTCAAAGAAAAGTAAAATGGAAAATTTTACAAAAAAACGTGTAGGAAAAAAAAGCACAACAACTTAAGAGTGTGTTATAAGGCTGCACGGATTTTTTTTGCATTCTCTTCAAGTATTTCTGTAGGCGTTATCATATTATTATGAGGGGTAAGTTCTATTCCCTCCATACGTGGTATAATATGAAAATGGAGGTGATAAACGGTTTGTTGACTAGCTGCTTCATTAAATTGCATGACAGTTATGCCATCTGCTTGAAAGGCTTTTTTGACGGCATTTGCAATTTTTTGAACAGCTTTAATAACGGGAAATAATGTTTCAGTATCCGCATCAAGTAAGTTCCTAGAGCCTTTTTTAGGAATGACCAGCGTATGACCTGGTGCCTGTGGCATGATATCCATAAATCCAATAACATCATCATCTTCGTAGACACGAACAGAAGGGATTTCATTGCGAATCAATTTAGCAAAAATATTGTTATTGTCATAAGCTTGTTTCATACAAATATTTCCTTTTATTATAAATTTAAGATTTTAATTAAAAACGAAAAAATGCAAAGTTTATCAGAGTGTAAGACAAAGAAGTATTTTGACTTTAGTTATATTTAGGATGGGGCTCTGTCTTAATGAAGGCTTAGATTTCTATGATGGCTTCAACTTCTACAGGAACATCCATAGGAAGAGAGGCAACACCAATAGCAGAACGGGCGTGTTTTCCAATGTCACCAAGAATATTGACAAATAAATTAGAAGCTCCATTGGCAACAAAAGGAATATCGGTAAAATGAGAATCTACAGCCACAAAAACAGTAATTTTTACCACACGTTTTATTTTATTTAAGTCACCTAGAGTTGCCTTGAGTTGAGCGAGAATATTGAGAGCGCAAGCTTCGGATGCTTTTTGGGCTTGTTCGGTATTCACAGTTGCACCAACTTTACCGATGGCTATTGGTTTTCCATTAATAAGAGGGAGTTGTCCAGAAATAAAGAGTTGATTGCCACTTTGTGAAGTGGTGATGTAATTGGCAAGGGGGGAGATTACTTCAGGAAGAGTGATTCCGAATTCCTCTAAGTTTTTTTCAATCATATTGGTCATAATTTAAACTCCATAGCTGCTCTATAATACATTCATTGTATAATCTATTTTTTGATTTAAGGAAATGTGTGGTTAATTGAGAAATTAGCCTTTTTTGCCTTATTGTATGATGTTATGCAACGGGGATAAAGTTTGGAATTTGGGAATGATTAGATCATTATTTATAATAATTTTATATATTGTTTTTTTATGTACAGCGAGAGCTGAAGAGCCTATTTTTATTGTGCCTCATCGAGCAATTTATGATTTTCATCTCGATAGCGTTTCTCATGACATGACAATTTCTGCGATGTCAGGGCGAATGGTTTACGAGCTTACTGGTTCGGCATGCCAAGGCTATAGCACACGTTTTCGTTTTATTAGTCGTGTTCACATTGAAGATATGCCGGTACGTTTAACGGATCAACAGACGACGAGTTATGAAACAGGAGACAGCCGTACATTTCGTTTTAATATTACAGATCAAGAGGGAGAAGAGGTTGCGCATCGTGCTGAGGGGGTCGCGGAGCGTACTCAAGATGGTATTACAGTTACCTTAAAAAAGCCAAAGGAAAAAGAGTATAAGCTTGCAATGGCTGAATTTCCAATGATGCAACTAAAAAATATTATCCGCCATGCAAAAGCAGGGCATCATTTTTACAATGTTACTGTATTTGATGGGACAAATAAAGCAGATAAAGTTATAAAAGAAAGTATCGTCATAGGGGAAAAGAAGGGGCTTTTATCTGATAGCGAAACGGAAAAAGTGAGAAAATTGGATGAAGACGAATATTGGCCTGTTACAATTTCTTATTTTGATGATGGAGAAAATAAAGATGGTTTGCCGGTTTATCGTAGCAGTTTTCTCTTACATGAGAATGGTATCATGCGTGATCTTCATATAGATTATGGAACTTTTTCAGTGCGTGCAAAATTGAACAGTCTCGAATTCTTGGAACTTGGAAAAGATCTTAATCAATGTGAAAATGCAAATATTAAATGATTAAAGAAAATGACTTGAAAAAGAATCAAATATTAGTATGTTTGCACTATTCCACACGCGGAGTTTGGGTGTTTGCAAATAATTTGTGAGAAAATTCTAGCAAGCATCCGCCGGTAGTAGGTTTTCCTGCTTTTTCCGCGGAGGTTGAACCGGAAAGGATAAGATTTATGGCACTACCCGATTTTACTATGCACCAGCTTTTAGAAGCAGGTGTGCATTTTGGTCACCAGACTCATCGTTGGAATCCCAAAATGACTCCCTATATCTATGGTCAGCGTAATAATATCCATATTATTGACCTTGCTCAGACCGTTCCGCTTTTACACCAAGCGCTTAAACTTGTTTCAGATACTGTTGCGCGTGGTGGTCGTATTCTCTTTGTTGGTACGAAAAGGCAAGCATCTGACATTATCGCTGATGCGGCGAATCGTTCTGCCCAGTATTACGTTAATGCACGTTGGCTTGGTGGCATGCTCACAAACTGGAAAACGATTTCCAATTCGATACATCGTTTGCGAAAGCTTGACAAAATTCTTGCTGCTGAGGCGCAAGGTTTTACCAAAAAAGAACGTTTAAATCTTGAACGTGATCGTGAAAAGCTTAATCGTGCGCTTGGTGGTATTAAAGATATGGGATCTGTTCCAGATCTTATATTTGTCATCGATACGAATAAAGAAAATATTGCCCTTCAAGAAGCAAAACGTTTAGGTATTCCAGTGATTGCTATTATTGATACCAATTGCGATCCTGATGACGTAACGCATCCGATACCAGGTAATGATGATGCTTCGCGTGCAATTTCTCTTTATTGCGATCTTTTTGCTCGTGCTGCCCTTGATGGTATTGCACGCCAGCAAGGAGCAATGGGTATTGATTTGGGAGCTCAAGTTGATGCGCCTGTGGAGCCTATTTTGAAAGAAAATGCGGTTTCAGAAGTTTCTGAATAATATAAAACGCCTAATTAAGGTACTTTTATTGTCTAAAGAAGAAGTTATAGGCGTGCAGAGGGGGGTTGCACGCTTTCACTATTACAAAATAAAGAGGCAAATATGAGCATTACTGCTGCACAAGTAAAAGAACTTCGAGAACTATCTGGCGCTGGTATGATGGACTGTAAAGCCGCTCTAGCTGAAACCAGTGGTGATATGGAAGCTGCTGTTGATTGGCTTCGTAAAAAAGGAATAGCTAAAGCAGATAAAAAGGCTGGTCGTACAGCGGCTGAAGGATTAATCGGAGTCGTATCAAAAGATTTAAATGCGGTTTTGGTTGAGGTTAATTCTGAAACAGATTTTGTTGCACGCAATGCCGGATTCCAAGACATCGTGCGCAATATAGCAATTGCTGCTTTGGATACGCCAGGTGATGTTGAATCTGTTTCTGTTTCTCTTTATCCCGGTTCTGAGAAAACTGTAGAGCTTACGATTAAAGATGCAATTGGTACAATTGGCGAAAATATGACATTTCGTCGTTCCGCTAAATTGTCTGTTGAGAATGGTGTTGTTGCGACTTATATACACAATAGTGTAGCTGATGGTCTTGGTAAGCTTGGTGTTTTGGTTGCGATTGAAACAACAGGAAATAAAGAGGCTGCTCTTGCTTTTGGTCGGCAAGTTGCAATGCATATTGCGGCAACCAATCCCTTAGCACTTACAGCACAAGATGTTGATGCTGCTGCTGTTGAGCGTGAAAAAGCAATTTTTTCAGATCAAGCACGTCAGTCTGGAAAGCCTGAAAATATCATTGAAAAAATGGTAGAAGGACGTATGCGTAAGTTTTTTGAAGAGGTTGTTTTGCTTTCTCAAGCTTTCGTTATGAATCCTGATATGACTGTTGAGGCAGCTTTAAAGGATGCTGAGAAATCAATTGGTGCACCAGCAAAAATTACAGGCTTTATTCGTTTTGCATTGGGTGAAGGTGTGGAAAAAGAGGAGTCTGATTTTGCTGCAGAGGTTGCTGCTGCTGTAAAAGGCTAGTTATTGCAAACTCTTGATTAGAGATTTAAAATCATATCGTTGGTTGTAGAATCTCTGGTGTGGGCAATGTAATTGTTGAGAGGGCGTCACGTGAAAAAAAGTGGTGCCCTTCGTGATGTCAAAAGCAAAAAGTAAATGTGCTTTTGGGGAGATTATTAATGGCATTAGCACTTCCGTATAAACGTATTCTTTTAAAAGCTTCTGGTGAAGCTCTTATGGGGGGGCAAAGTTTTGGCATTGATGTTTCTGTTGTAGATCGTATTGCCGCTGATATTGCAGAAGTGCGCACAATGGGGATAGAAGTTGCAGTTGTTATCGGTGGGGGAAATATTTTTCGTGGCGTTGCTGTTGCTTCACATGGTGGAGACCGAGTGACAGGGGATCATATGGGAATGCTTGCAACTGCTATCAACTCTTTAGCATTGCGAACATCTTTGACAAAATTAGGGGTTGAAACTGTTGTACTCTCTGCGATTGCTATGCCACAAATTTGTGAAAGTTTTTCGCAACGTAAAGCAATAGCTTATATGAATCAGGGAAAAGTTGTTATTTTTGCGGGCGGTACAGGAAATCCATTTTTTACCACTGATTCTGCTGCTACTTTGCGTGCAGCTGAGATTGGTGCGGATGTCCTTCTTAAAGGAACACAAGTTGATGGTATTTATTCAGCAGATCCAAAGATAGACCCTACGGCTAAACGTTTTGACCAATTAACACATGTTGAAGTGTTACAATGGGGATTATCTGTTATGGATTCAACGGCGGTTACTTTAGCACGTGAGAACAATGTACCGATTATTGTGTATTCCATTCATGAAAAGGGCGGTTTGGCTAAGGTCTTGAATGGAACAGGACGCTTTACAATAGTATCGGAATAAGGGTAAGCTTCAAAGGACAATTGAAGGAGACAGAAATATGAATGTTACATCAATTATAGATGATCTGAAACGTCGCATGGATGGTGCTATTACGGCTTTTAAACATGAATTAGGTGGTTTGCGGACTGGACGTGCATCGGCCAGTTTATTAGAGCCGTTGACCGTTGAATCTTATGGTTCTGTTGTGCATATAAATCAGGTTGCTAATATTTCTGTTCCCGAACCTCGGATGCTTTCTGTTTCTGTATGGGATAAAACGATGGTAGGAGCTGTAGAGCGCGCTATTCGCGATTCTGGTCTTGGTTTAAATCCCATAACTGATGGTACGAATTTACGTATTCCTTTGCCTGAGTTGAATGAAGAGCGCCGTAAAGAACTTGTAAAAATTGCACATCACTATGCAGAGCAAGCGCGTGTTGCTACACGTCATGTTCGTCGGGATGGTATGGACAATTTGAAAAAGTTAGAAAAAGATGGTGAAATTGGACAAGATGAAGCCCATAGTTTGTCTGAAAAAGTTCAAAAACTCACAGATGAAACGATTGCTGATATTGATAAAATTTTAGCCGTAAAAGAATCTGAAATTATGCACGTTTAAGACGATTTTGTTGTTAGAAAAGGACGTTTACTCCCAGCCTGTAAATTGTTTCTATAGATAAGGGAAGTGGTGTGCTCTGTGATAGCGAGGTGTGATGCAGGAAGGTATTTTATCATTTTGATATGGGAGAGATTGATTTGAAAGGGCAGATGTTTTAATTTTTTAATCTGCGTTGTAAATCATGTCCTTTGCTGGAAGACGCTATTGAGCAGCATGGTGAGGGCTTTCAGTTGAGCATGTCTTTGTTAAACAGCATAATGAAAGCATTCTTAGAAATTATTTAAATATTCTAAGATGAGGGTTGGGGAAAGAATATAACACAAAAAAACAAGCCTAACCTTTCTCTTATTTTCCATTATAAAACATGTGAGTATAATCGATGACGCAGATGCTATATGGTGTAATTCGTTTTTTAATGACGAATATTTGATAGAGAAGTGTTTTTATATGAAACCTATATTAGTTAATTTATATGGGGATAGGTAGCTGCTTTTTCATTTTATATTTGAGAAAATATTAAAAAAATACTTTAGGATCAATCTTGACGGAGATTTTCGAAGCTGTTTTCATTGATTATTTGTCTTATAAGCGCTATCTTGGTAAACTGAATTGTTTATGATAAATTATAAGGGAAATTTATACAAGTATGAAATAAAAATATTGCGTAGGGAGGTTTTTCTTACGTCAATTTTAGAGCTTGTATTTTCTATTTTTATTGTTTGGATGTTGTTTTGTCTAATTTGGTTTATCGTGTTCTGACAGCTTTTGTGTTTGGTTTTATTGCATTGTATCTAACATGGTTGGGAGGGATCTCCTTTTTTTTATTTGTATGGTGTATTGGCGGTTTTGTTCTTTATGAGTGGATGAGTATTACTAAAGAGAAATGGTGTATTTTACAAAAAATATTAGCAAGTAGCTTTTATTTGATCTTTGGCTTTTTTTTAGTGTTGAGTGTATCTGCTTCATTGATTTTTTGTGTTTTAATCGTTTTGGCTGCGGTGTTGGCTATTATATCTATAAAAAAGAGTGGTTGGGTTTTTTGTGGTTTTTTATATGCATCTTTTCCTGTTGTTGCTTTATGCTTTCTACGGGATCATGAAATGTTGGGGTTCCAAGTTGTTATTTTCTTATTTACGATAGTGTGGGGAACAGATATTGGCGGGTATTTTATCGGACGTGCATTAGGGGGACCTAAATTAGCACCACAATTTTCTCCTAATAAAACATGGTCAGGAGCACTTGGTGGTACATTTGTCGGAGTTTTCGGTGGTATATGGGTTGCTTTTGGATTTTTTGATATAAATTTAGCAAGTTTTTTTGTGCCTCTCCTTACACTTGTTTTGTCAATTGTTTCACAATTGAGTGATTTAGGGCAATCATGGCTCAAAAGACGGTTTTCTGTTAAAGATTCTAGTTCTTTATTGCCTGGACATGGTGGTTTTATGGATCGTATAGATGGATTGGTAGGGGCAGCTTTTCTTCTTTATTTAATTGGTTCATTTATGTCTGATATGGATGCACCTTTTAATCTTTTTAGTATGATCTAATTGGGAGAAGGTAGTTTGGGACTTTTAAATTATATCGTCACTATGGGTGATTTTCTTTTAAGAAGTTTGAGTATTCTTTTCATCATTATGATTATCATTTTTGTGCACGAATTTGGGCATTATCTCATTGGTCGGTGGTGTGGTATTAAGGCGTTAGTTTTTTCGCTTGGATTTGGGCCAGAAATAGCGAGTTATACAGATAAGCATGGCACGAAGTGGCGTTTAGCGCTTATCCCCGTAGGAGGGTATGTAAAGTTTGTTGGGGATGAGGAAAAAAATGATACGGTATCATCCCAATCATCTCTGATTGTTGACGGTTCATTTGCTAGTGCGCATGCTTGGAAAAAAGCAGCAACTGTTTTTGCCGGTCCTTTTTTCAATGCCCTTTTTACTGTTGTTATTCTAACATTTTTTTTCTTTATCTATGGTCGTGTAGCCATTGAGCCCGTTATTGGTTCTTTGGTAAAAGGTAGCCCTGCTCTTCAGTCCGGTTTGGAATTAGGTGATCGTTTTGTTGAAATGGATGGACGACGGGTTGAAAGTTTTGAAGATTTGATGAATTATGTAGCTTTTCACGGAAGAGAACCCATAGAGTTTAAAATAGAACGCATGGGGCGATTCTTTACAACGGTGATTACTCCGAAAATCGTTGAGCGAGATGATGGATTTGGTAATCGAACACGAAGTGCTATGATAGGTGTAGGTGTTCCTATTGATTTAAATAATCCTGCACATTTAGATCCAACTTATATAAAACATATTCGCTAT
Source organism: Bartonella sp. MU70NMGDW (assembly GCF_042194085.1). Classification (NCBI taxonomy): domain Bacteria; kingdom Pseudomonadati; phylum Pseudomonadota; class Alphaproteobacteria; order Hyphomicrobiales; family Bartonellaceae; genus Bartonella; species Bartonella sp. MU70NMGDW. The sequence continues at coordinate 1,684 of NZ_JBHIMK010000015.1, read as the reverse complement.
GGTTTTGTAACAGCCGTAAGAGAAGCGTCAGACCGTACTGTGTTTATCGTCACTCAAACCGTTCTTTTTATGAGTCGTTTAATAGGAGGAAAAGAGGACCGTTGTCGGCTAAGTGGACCTTCTAAAACCGTTAAAATTGCTTGGAAAGTGAGCGAGACAGGTTTTGTCTCTTTGTTGAATTTAGCAGCTTTTCTTTCAATAAGTGTTGGGCTTATTAACCTTTTTCCGATTCTACCGCTTGATGGTGGGCATCTTTTATTGCATGTCATTGAGGTCATTACTGGGAGGGAAATATCTGCTAAAATCCAGGGAATTATTTTTCGTTTAGGTTTTTCCATTCTTCTCCTTTTTATGATCTTTGTCTTTTTTAATGATTATTTTTGTTGGTTTAGCTAATTAAATTATGGAAAACGCTTTATAAATTGAGTAATAATAGCGAAAACAAATTGAAGGTTGTTTACCATGTCTGCAAAATGTTGTGGCGTCGTACATTATAATGAGTAATTAAGGAATGAAAAGTCTCGCTGTAAAGAGGTTGTTATGGCAGTTAGCTTTTTAAGGCATCATGTCCAAGGAACAAGAGTAAGGTAAAAAAGCCAATGACTACAAATTCAAAGTTTTTAAATGCAGCATCTGTATTGGTGTTAAAAATGGGGATGATTGCCCCAGCAACGGTTTTTATGTCAATTGCTGCGGTTGGAGAAATACAAGCGTCTGTAGTCCGTTCTATTGAGGTTCGTGGGAATAAGTTTGTAAGTTCTCAGGCAATTCGAGACAATATCGGGATTAAGGCTGGACAAGGGGTTTCCAGTGCTGATGTTGATAATGCTGTGAAGAATCTTTTCGAATTGGGTTTATTTTATGATGTTAAAATAAATCCGGTAGGTGATAAATTGGTTGTATTCGTAAAAGAATATGAGGTTGTCAATCAGATATTGTTTCAGGGAAATAAATCTTTTAAAGACCCAGATCTTAAGCGGTTTATTTCTTTAAAACCGAATGAGCCTTTTAATTCTGCTAAGCTTTCTGCTGATATAAATACAATTCGTGAAGCTTATAAAACTCTTGGTCGTAATAATATCACTGTCAACGTTCAAACGATTAACCTTGGAAAAGGGCGAGTTAATGTAGTATTTAATGTTGTTGAAGGGCAAAAAACAAAGATTGGTGATATCACTTTTAAGGGGAATAGTGTCTTTGGAAGTCGCCGTTTGCGTGATGTGATTTCAACAAAAACTTCAGGAATTTTTTCGAAGTTGTTGGGAGGTGATGTTTACAGTGAAGAGCGTCTCGCTGCTGATGAAGAAGCTTTACGTCGCTTTTATTATAATCGTGGTTATGCAGATTTTCGTGTAGTCTCTTCTAAAGCGACTTTTGATGCAGCAAGCAATACATATAAAATTTCTTTCGTTCTTGATGAGGGGGTGCGCTATAAAATTAGTGATATTCAGGTTGAAAGTGATGTTGATGGAATTGACGTTCAATCTGTGAAAAGGGGGCTTAAAACCCAGCCAGGTGATGTTTATAGTGCAGAAGATATTGAACAGTCTGTTGCAATTATTAATAACAAGGTTGCTGATTCGGGATATGCTTTTGCTAAAGTTGAGCCGCGGGGAAATCGTAATTTAGCAAATCATACAATTTCAATTTTATATAATATTGAACAGGGTACACGTGCTTATAT